>JAICTB010000114.1 GCA_025936595.1 Thermoleophilia bacterium
ACTTGATGTCGCGTGCCGTCAACGGTCGACGCTCGGCCATCAGGAACGCGACGAGCGAGAGCTGGCGAATCAGCTTGTCGGTGTCGTGACTCAAGGTGGGGCGAGCCTACCGCACCTCGTCCACACGGCTGGCGCTCGCAGGCCGCGCGGCCGAAGACGCGAACCTGGTTCCGGCTTCGCCGGCAACCAGGTTCGGAAGACCGCTGAACCTGGTTTCCGCGCAGCGGAACCAGGTTCAAGTCTGAGACGAATCGTCCACACGCCTAGCGCTCGCGATGAGCAAACGCGCACAGGGCCACTCATGCAACCAGTTACCGCCGGCAACGAGGGACGAACGAGGACGAGCCTAGTTCGAGCGTCTCAGGCTGCAGCTTTGGAGCGCTCGAGATGCTGGTGCGAGGGGCAGTAGTCGCGGTCCGGCAGCGGCGTCCGCTGGCAGGCCTTGCCCTTGCGCGTCGTCGCGCGGCAGCGGGCGACCCCGCCGTCGAACGCCCCGGCCTCGATCTGGTCCTCGACGAACCCGACCGCGGCGTCGACCCCCTGCGAGACCGCCCAGGCGACCTGCGCCTGCACGGTGATGGGGAAGAAGCGGCGGATCTCCTGGAAGAGGGCCTTGTCGGGCTTCGCGAAATAGTGCGGATCCTGCGCGAGGCGCTCCATCGTCCCCTCGCACGCCGCAAGCACGTCGCGGCGATAGTCGAGCCGCGTGGTGTCGTCGACGTAGGGGTCGATCAGATCCTTGATCGAGCGATAGATCGCTCGCGAGTACTGATACATGCAGTGCTGAATGTGCAGGATCCGTTCGTCCATATTGGTTCGTCCTTCTCCTCCGACTGTAGCCGCAAGCCCTTTAAGAAGCAGTAAAACCTTCGGTTCTCCTGCGGCCCGAGAGGACTCTAACACGCGGCCCTGGGGTGTTACAAATGTTGCCGATCATGGAAACACAAGCCTTGGTCTGCGTCCTCGCGTACCCGTCCGGAGCAGGGCTAATCTCCTAGAGCTCGCTACCGGGCGATCTGGCGCGAGTACGCGCCGCCGAAGCCGGCCTGGCGGGCCGTCGAGACACCGGCGTCGGCGTCGGTCTTCGAGCCGTAGATGCCGGTGAAGACGACGTAGTAGCCCGGTTGGAGGCTCGCGTAGACGCTCGAGTCGAGGACGCCGACCTGCCGCAGGGAGCGAGCGGCCCGGGCGGCGGTCTGAAGTGCGGCGGGGCGGCCGTTCACCTTCGGGTACGAGACGAGGACGATCGTCCAGCCGTTCGCGTGCGCGGGCCACGAGAGGCGGCCGTTCTTCGGCGCGGTCTTTCCCGGGGTGGTCGGCGTCTTCGTCGTCGGCTCGGGCGCGGTCGGAAGCGTCGTTGTGCCCACGGTCGACGGCGTCACCGGCACGGGCGGGGCCACGGGCGCGTTCGTTGTCGCCGTGATCACGGCCCGGTCGCCGCGGTGCACGGTCAGCCCGATCGAGACGGCCGCGCCTGCGGCGGCGACGAGGAGCGTCAGGAGCGAGATCCAGATCCAGTCGCCGGGGTACCACCCGAACCGCCGGATCCAGCGGCGGCGGAGCGCGGGCACGCGCCCGTTCACCTGCGGCAACCTGAGCCCGCACTCGAGGCAGAAGGCCTCGTCCGGCTCGCGTCCGGCGCCGCAGCGCGGGCACGTGCTGTCGGCCGCCGCGATCGCCGACTCACGCTCGCTCGCCGAGGCACCCATCAGCCCTCGGGTGCCGGCTCGATGATCGTCTCCTCCGACGCACCGTTGCCGCCGAGCGGCCGCCCGCAGCTCGGGCAGAAATGGGAGCCGCGCAGGATCGGCGCGCCGCACTCGCAGCGCGGGACGTGCCGGCGGACGTGGAGCAGCTCTTCGATCTCGGCGAGACGCGCATCGATTCCGATCACGGTGGCGGCGCGCTCGGCGAGCAGATCGTCGCGAAAGCCGCCGCGGCGGTACATCTCGACGAGCAGGCCGCCGAGGTCGCCGAGCATGTCGTCGCGCGCCTTCAGGAGCGCGCGGCGCTCGCGGCGCAGCACGCCCGGCTGGGGCCGGCGCGGCGTGATTCCCTCCGTGTCACGGGCGCGCCGGCGAAAGAGCGGTGCCATTGCCGCCGAGTCTAACGGGGCTGTCTGGAAGCTCTCGCAGAATTAACGTTGTGCCGCTCGTCCGCGCTCGGATCGACGAACGCAATCCTGCGAGAGCTTCTACGCCCTTGGGGCGCCGGCGCGTCGGCCGATGCCGAGGAGGAACAGCACGATCAGGATGAGGCCGACGACGACGAGGACGACGCCGCCCCACGGGAAGAAGAGCAGGCCGAGGAGGCCGATGATGAGAAGCGCGATGCCGAGCCCGAGCGAACCAGCCATGGCGCTGTGGTGTCCGCGCGCTAGAGCTGCAAAACCACGAGACGCTCTTCGGTCATCTCGTGCACGGCCCACGCGGGGCCTTCCTTCGTGTTCCCGGACGCCTTCACGCCGCCGTACGGCATCTGGTCGGCGCGGAACGTCGGCGCCTCGTTCACCGTGACGCCGCCGAACTCCAGCTCGCGCGCCGCGCGCAGACAGGTCTGCAGGTCGGCGCTGAAGATCGCCGCCTGGAGCCCGTAGCGGGTCGCGTTTGCGAGCTCGATCGCCTCGTCGATCGACGACACGGGAGTCAGCGTCACGACGGGCCCGAACACCTCCTCGCACTGCACCCGGTCGCCGGCCGCAGGGCGCGCGATCACCGTCGGACGGATCACGCCGTCGTCTGCCAGCTCCCCGCCCGTGAGCACCTCGCCCTTCGACTCGCGCACCCACTCGAGCACGCGCTGGCGATCGTCGTCGCTGATCACCGGCCCGACGTCCGTCTGCGGGTCCGCCGGGTCACCGACGTTCAGCGCCTCCACGGCCGGTACGAACTCGGCGACGAATGCGTCCCACGCCTCGCGCATGACGAAGATGCGCTGCACCGAGATGCAGCTCTGACCTGCGTAGGAGAACGCGTTCGCCGCGAGCTTCCCCGCGGTGCCGGGCGGTGCATCGGCGCAGACGATCGCCGGTGTCGCGTTTCCGAGCTCGAGCTTCACGCGCTTGCGGTGCGCGCGCTCCGCGATCCCCCAGCCGACCGTGCCCGAGCCCGTGAACGTGATCAGCTTGACGCGCTCGTCTTCGACGATCGCGTCGCCGATCGCCGACGCGGACCCGGAGACGACGTTGATCCAGCCTGCGGGGAGCCCCGCCTCCTCCTCGAGGTGCGCGAGGAAGAGCGCCGAGAGCGGCGTGGCAGACGCGGGCTTCAGCACGACCGGGCAACCGGCGGCGAGCGCGGGAGCGATCTTGTGCGCGACGAGGTTGAGCGGGAAGTTGAACGGCGAGATCGCGCCGACGATCCCGATCGGCATCCGGAGGGTGAACGCGAGCTTGCCCGCGCCGGCGGGGGATGCGTCCATCGGAACCATCTCGCCCGCGAGCTTGCGCGCCTCGACCGCGGCGAACGTGTAGGTGGAGACGGCGCGCTGCGCCTCGACGCGTGCGGCCTTCAACGGCTTCCCTGCCTCGGCGGAGATCAGCTCGGCCGCCTCGTCGTGGCGCTCCTCGAGGAGACGCGCGACGGTGTCGAGGATGCGCGCCCGCTCGTGCGCCGGCAGCGGCTCGCGCAGGACGCGGTCGGCGGCGTCGAGCGCGCGGCGAGCCTCCGCCGCGCCGCCCTTCGCGATCCGCCCGATCGACTCGCCCGAATACGGCGAGCGCACCTCGGTCCACTCGCCGGTCTCGACACGCTCGCCGTCGATCAGCAGGGCATGGTCGGTTGCAGTCGTCGTCACGGGTCCAAGACTAATGCGAGGATGCAGGCCGTGAGATTGGTGCGTGTCGGACCCCCGATCGCCTGGGCCGCCGCGACCGTGGTCATGTTCGCGCTTGCCGGCGTCCCGACGTCGCACGACCTGCTCTTCTCGTGGTTGCTGGTCGGGATGCTCGCGTTCACGGCGTCGGACTTCCGCAAGCGGCTGCCGCGGCTCGTCGTCGAATGGGCGCCGCTCATCGCGATCCTCTTCGTCTACGACCTGCTGCGCGGCTACGCCGACGGGCTGCTGTTCCCCGCCCACGAGCTGCCGCAGATCCGCGTCGAGAACTGGCTCTTCGGATCGCCCGCGCCGACCGTCTGGCTGCAGTCGCACCTCTGGCACGGGGCGAACGACCTGCGCTGGTGGGATTACCTCTCGTGGTTCGTCTACCTGACGCACTTCCTTGCGACGCTGATCGCCGCCGCGATCCTCTGGACGTTCGCGCACGAGCGGTTTGCGCGCTACGCGACGATGGTCTGCGCGTTCGCCGCCGTCGGCTTCGCGACGTACGTTCTCTTCCCGGCGGTGCCGCCCTGGCTCGCGGCGCAGCACGGGAACCTCGGCGAGTCGAATCGCATCGTCCCGATCGCGTGGCATCACATCCCGATCGCGCATTTCAGCGCGCTCTTCGAGCACGGCCAGGAGTACGCGAACAACGTCGCGGCGATGCCGTCCCTGCACGCGGGCTACGCCGTGCTCTTCTCGCTCTACCTGTGGCGACTCGTGCCACGCTGGGTGAGGCCGGTGCTCGCTGTGTATCCCGTCGCGATGTCGTTCGCACTCGTCTACACCGGTGAGCACTACATCGTCGATTGCGTTGCCGGCTGGGTCTATGCGATCGTCACGTTCGTGGCGGTCAACTACGTGTTCGACCTGAGGGGACGCCGCGGAGTCGCACCTGCGCCGGCGCTCGCGGATTGAACGTCCGTCCGCTGCACTTCTGCGACGTGACGGTGCAGGGCGAGCGCTGGCCGGTGTACGGCTGGGCGATCGACAGGCCTGACGGCACGATTCTCGTCGACACGGGGATGATCGACTCGACGCCGGAGCTCGACGCGGATTGGGGGCCGGTGCTCCTTCCGTGGCCCGACACGGGAAACGTCGTCGCGGTGATCAACACGCACCTCCACTTCGACCACTGCGGCGGAAACCGCCGCTTCGCCGGCACGCCCACCTACGTCCAGCGGGCCGAGCTGGAGGCCGCCGTAGCCCCCGACTACCTGGAGGAGTGGGTGCGCTTCGAGGGTGAGTCGTACGTCGAGGTCGAGGGCGACGCGGAGCTCTTCGACGGCGTCTCGGTGCTGTTCACGCCGGGCCATTCGGCCGGTCATCAGTCGGTGCTCGTGGAGACCGGCGACGGGCTCGTCGTGCTCGGCGGCGATGTGACGTATTCGATGCGCGAGCTGATCGACGGCGCGACCCCGTCCATCCTGCGCATTCACGAGCTCCGGCCGGAGCGGGTGTATCTCGCGCACCACGCCGAGCCGTGGCGTCCGAATTACCATTGAGCCCGATGGATGCTTTGATCGTCGACGCCGTTCGCTCGCCGATCGGCCGCAAGAACGGGACGCTGTCGGTCGTGCGCGGCGACGACCTCGCGGCCCAGGTGCTGAACGGCCTCGTCGCGCGCAACGAGCTCGACCCCGCGCAGATCGAGGACGTGCAGATGGGCTGCGTCACGCAGGTCGGCGAGCAGGGCTGGAATGTCGGCCGGATGGCGGTGCTCGCCGCCGGTTGGCCGGTCGAGGTGTCCGCGACGACCGTCGACCGTCAGTGCGGGTCGTCCATGCAGACGAACTTCAATGCGGCGGCGGCCGTGATGGCGGGGCAGCTCGACGTCGTCGTCTCGGCCGGCGTCGAGAGCATGTCGCGCGTGCCGATGGGGTCGAACGGCGGCTCCGTCTCGGAGCGCGTCACCGCGCTGCACGACATCGTGATGCAGGGCACGTCCGCCGAGCTGCTCGCCGAGGAGTGGAACCTGTCGCGCGAGGCGCTGGACGACTACTCGCTCGAGTCGCACCGCCGCGCGATCGCCGCCTCCGACGAAGGCCGGTTCCGGCGCGAGATCGTGCCCATCGAGCTGCCGGAGGCACCGCCGCCCGGCGATCCGAGCGCCGGCCTGCTGCAGGCCGGCGGCACGGCCGTCGCCGCGCCCGCGCGCTTCGCCGTCGACGAAGCGCCGCGGCGCGAGACCTCGGCCACGGCGCTCGCGGCGCTGAAGCCGGCCTTCCGCCCCGACGGCGTGGTCACGGCCGGCAACTCCTCGCAGATCGTCGACGGCGCCGCTGCGGTGCTGGTCGCGAGCGAGCCCGCGGCGCAGCGGCTCGGGCTCGAGCCACGCGCGCGCTTCCTCTCGTTCGGGCTTGCGGGCGTCGACCCGACGCGCATGCTGCACGGCAACCCGCAGGCGATGGCGAGGGCGCTTGCGAAGGCAGGGCTGAGCCTGGACGACATGAGCGTGATCGAGGTCAACGAGGCGTTCGCGTCGGTCGTCCTCCAGACCGTGTCGGATCTCCATTTGGCAGAGCGGCTCGACGACGTCAACCCGAACGGCGGCGGCATCTCGCTGGGGCACCCGCTCGGTGCGACGGGCGCGCGAATCACCGCGACGCTCGTCTCGGAGCTCGAGCGGCGGAACGCCCGCTACGGGATCGCGTCGATGTGCGTCGGCTTCGGGATGGCGATCGCCGGAGTCGTCGAGCGGCTGTGAAGATCGGTGTCGTCGGGCTCGGGGCGATGGGCTCCGGCATTGCGCAGCTTGCGGTCGAGGCGGGGTTCGAGACGATCGGCCGCGAGATCGAGCTCGCGCGCGCGCAGGCCGCGCGCGACAGGATCGCACACTTCCTGACGCGGAAGGTGGAGAAGGGCACGCTCGAGGCGGACGCGCGCGACGCCGCCGTCGCGCGCCTTGCGCTCACGGACGATCTCGCGGACCTCGGCGCATGCGACGTCGTGATCGAGGCCGCGTTCGAGGACCTCGCGGTCAAGCACGAGCTCTTTCGCGCGCTCGAGGCCGTCGTGCGCGCCGACGCGATCCTCGCAACGAACACCTCCGCGCTCTCCGTGACGGAGATCGCCTCCGTGCTCGAGCGGCCGGAGCGCGTGGTCGGCATGCATTTCTTCAATCCAGCGCCGCTGATGCCGCTCGTCGAGATCGTGCGCGCGGAACGCACGACCGAGGCGGTGTGGGACGCAGCGTTCGAGCTCGGGGCGAAGCTCGGGAAGACGCCGATCCGGTGCTCCGACACGCCGGGATTCGTGGTCAACCGGGTCCTGATCCCGCTCCTGAACGACTGCGTGCGCGTGCTCGACGAGG
>JAICTB010000128.1 GCA_025936595.1 Thermoleophilia bacterium
GAGCACTCGTGCCGCGTGCTGATCGCGGGTCTCGCCGTCCGGGCGCTCTCCGGTCGGGAAGCGTTCGTCGATCTCGGCCCGGGTCAGACCGGACCAGGAGCCGATGTCGATCTCGCGCAGCCCGGCGTCGGCGACCACCGGCACGGCGTGCGGCGCCGCGACGATCTCGGCGGTCTCGTGCGCCCGCCGGAGGTCGCTCGAATAGACGGCGTCGAAAGGCACGGACCGGAGCTGCTCCGCGAGCTCGCGCGCCTGCGCACGGCCTGTCTCGTTCAGCGGCGGATCGGCCCAGCCTTGCCAGATGCCGTCCCTGTTCCAGTCGGTCTCTCCGTGGCGCGCGAGGAGGATCGTCGTCACGCAAGCTACGGTAGCGAGGGGTGGATCTCGGTCTCGAAGAACGAGTGTGTGTCGTCACCGGCTCGACGGCGGGCATCGGCCGCGTCGTGGCGGAGCAGCTGCTTGCGGAAGGCGCGCACGTGGTCGGCTGCGGGCGCAGCGAGGACGGGCCGGGCGACCTGCATGTCGTGGCGAACCTGTCGCAGCGCGGCGAGCCTGAGCGGGTGGTCGCGGCCGCCGAGGAGCGCTTCGGGCGGGTCGACTGCCTCGTCAACAACGTCGGCGGCACCGACATCCGCGCGCTCGACGAGCTGACCGACGACGACTGGCAGGCGTCGTTCGAGCTGAACCTGATGAGCGCGGTGCGCGCGACCCGCGCGGCGCTGCCGGGCATGAGGGAGCGGCGGCAGGGCTCGATCGTGAACGTCTCGTCGACGGCGGCGAAGCGCCCTTCTGCCGGGATGCCCGACTACTCGGTGCTGAAGGCGGGGATGCTCTCGTTCTCGCGGCTCGTGGCCGACCTCTACGCGAAGGAGGGGATTCGCTGCAACGCCGTCACCCCGGGACCGACTGCGACGGGAGCGTGGCTCGGCGACGGCGGGCTCGCCGATCAGCAGGGCGAGCGCGACGAGGTGCTTGCGAAGGTCGGCGCAGGCCGCCCGCTGGGCCGGCTCGCGCAGCCCGAGGAGATTGCCGCCGTGATCGTCTTTCTGCTGTCCGAACGGGCCTCGTACGTGACGGGCGCGGCCTGGTCGGCGGACGGCGGAACCGTCCCGATCATCATCTGACCGAGCGACTACGCTGGCTCCATGCCCGATCTGGCCGGGAGAGTCGCCGACGCCTTCGCCGCACGCACCCGCGCGCTGGAAGAGCACGCGCTCTCGCCGCTCGCGATGCGCTCCTACGAGACCCGAGGACGGCCGCGCAGCGAGGGCGAGTGCGGCGTGCGCACGCCCTACCAGCGCGACCGCGATCGCATTCTCCACTCGAAGCCGTTTCGCCGGCTGAAGGGGAAGACCCAGGTCTTCATCGACCCCGCCGGCGACCATTACCGCACCCGGATGACGCACACGCTCGAGACGACGGGAATCGCGCGCGTGGTGGCCCGGGCGCTGCAGCTGAACGAGGACCTGACCGAGGCGATCGGCCTCGGACACGACATGGGCCACCCGCCGTTCGGCCATGCCGGCGAGTCGGCGCTCGACGAGCTGCTTGCGGGCGGCTTCCGCCACAACGAGCAGTCGGCGAGGATCGCGGAGCGGCTGAACCTCACGCACGAGGTGGTGGACGGGATCCTGACGCACACCGGCGAGCGCGAGCCGTCGACGCTCGAAGGGAAGATCGTGCGTATCGTCGATCGCGTCGCGTATATCAACCACGACATCGACGACGCGATCCGCTACGGCATCCTCGCCGAGGACGACCTGCCGCGGGACGAGATCGAAACACTCGGGCCGAACGGTTCGACGCGCATCGACACGCTCGTCCACGATCTCGTCGAGAGCTCGTCGGACGCGGGCGACATCGTCCAGAGCGACGAGGTCGGCGGCGCGATGCTCTCTCTGCGCGAGTTCATGTTCGAGCACGTCTACCTCGGCGACGTCACGCGCCCGGAGCACGAGCGCGCGGGTGCGACGATCCGCCGCATCTACAAGCACCTCGCCGCGCGGGGCGACGACGAGACCGCGATCGTCGAGTTCGTCGCCGGCATGACCGACCGGTTCGCGCTGTCGTACGCTGAGAGGATCTGATGGCGCGGATCAAGGACTCCTCTGTCGAGGCCGTCAAGGCCGCCGCCGACTTCGTCGACGTCGTCTCGGCGCGGACACAGCTGCGAAAGTCCGGTGCGCGCTATTCGGGCCGATGCCCGTTTCACGACGAGCGCACGCCGTCGTTCTCCGTCAACGCCGTCGACAAGCTCTACTACTGCTTCGGCTGCGGCGTCAAAGGCGACCTGATCACCTTCGTTCGCGAGACGGAAGGGCTCGATTTCGTCGGCGCGGTCGAGTGGCTCGGCGAGCGGTTCCGCGTGCCGATCGAGTACGAGGAGAGCTCGCCCGAGCAGGACGCGCGGCGCAAGCGGCGCGAGCGTCTGCTCGCGGTGCTCGAGCAGGCGACGACGTATTACGAGCGGACGCTCTGGGAGACCGAGGCCGGAGGCATGGCACGCGACTACCTGAAGGGACGCGGCCTCGGCGAGGAGGCGTGCCGGGCATTTCGCCTCGGCCTCGCGCTCGGCGGCAACGCGCTCGCCCGCAAGGCGCTCGCCAAGGGGTTCACGCAGGAGGAGCTGCGCGCCGCCGGGCTGCAGCGCCAGGGTCGGAACGACGACTACTTCCAGCGGCGGCTGCTCTTCCCCCTCGCCGACAGGCAGGGGCGGATTCTCGGTTTCCAGGCACGCAAGCTTTACGACGACGACCCGCTGAAGGCGAAGTACGTGAACACGCCCGAATCCGAGCTCTTCCACAAGGGCGCCGTCCTCTACGGGCTCGACAAGGCACGAGCCTCCATCGCGCGCGACGACCGCGCATGCGTCGTCGAAGGGAACACGGATGTGATCGCGCTCCGCCAGGCCGGGTACGAGCCTGTCGTCGCGTCGATGGGGACGGCGCTGACTGACGCGCAGCTGAAGGAGCTCGGCCGCCTGACGAAGCGGCTCTGGCTGGCGTTCGACGGGGACGCGGCCGGCGAGACGGCGACGCTGCGCGGGATGGAGCTCGCCACGAAGCAGGGATTCGACGTGAAGGTCGTGGCGCTCCCCGCCGGCGTCGACCCGGCCGACGATCCGGCGGAGTTCCAGACGCGGCTCGCCGACGCGGAGGCATACCTCTTCTACCGCGTGCGGATCGAGATCGAGCGCGGGGAGGACCGCGAGGCGACGTTCCGCACGGTCAAGGCGCTTCTCGACGATGCGCCCGACTCCCCCGAGCGTCAGGACGCGTGGCGGCTTGCGAACGACAGGCTCGGCATGACCGTGCAGCTGCGCGGCGCGTCGACCGCACGTGCCGCCGCGCCGCCGTCCCAGCGCGCACTCGATGCGAGCGCGAGGCTCGAGCGCAACGCCCTCGCCGGCGTGCTCGCCCACCCCGACCTGAAGCCCGTCCTCGCCGAGATCACCACCGAGCACTTCTATACGCCCGTGCACAGGCTGCTGCGCGCCTACATCGTCGACGCGACGCCGCTCGATGCGGAAGCGAGCGCCCTGCTCGCGGAGCTCGACGCGTGGGCCGTCGCCGACGGCATCGACCGTGCGACGGCGGCCGAGCTGCTGATCCGGCTGCGAGAGCGGGAGCTGAAGCGCCAGCTGAAAGGCGCGGACCCCGACAAGATCAAGGAGCTCCAGGAGACACTGACGCGGCTCGTCGAGCACGCGGTCCGGCCTGCGTAGCGATAATCGACGAGATGACGTACGAACAAGCGCACGATGCTCTGCTCGCGCTCGCCCGGCAGAACGGCGGACTGATCGCCGCCGAACGCGTCGAAGCGGACGAGGCGCTCGCCTCCGACAGCTCGACCGTATCGGCGGCCGCACGGGCGCTGGCGGGATCGACGAACGTGTTCGCCGTCCCCCGCGAGGACGGCGGCTGGTTCCCGTACAGCGAGATCCGCATCACCGTGCTGTAGCCAGACTCCCGATTTGGGGAGCCAGACGCTAAGAAGCGCCGGATGCTTGCTGAACCGGCGTCAGAACGACGGATGCCTCAAGTTTGTACAGGTTCGGCCGATACCTATCACATGGCGCAGCGGCCACTGGCGCGTCCTGGTTCCGCCGGCTGGAGGACGGGCGGTGTTCCCTTCGCGGTGTACTTCGTCGGCCTCGTGCTGATCTTCGCCTGCTCCGTTGCAGCCACCGTCGCCTACGTGCAGGTTCAGACCGCGCGCGACGCGCGCCGGCACGCGCGTGCGGATGCGGCGTTTGCGGCGACGGCGGCCTCGAAGCACGTGGGCGAGCAGCTCGCCACGGTGCGCGCGACCATCGACCAGCTCGCGGGCAATCCTTCCGTCCTGCAGGCGCTGACACATCCGCAGGGCTGCACGCTCACGTTCGCCGACGGCGGCGCGGGCCACGTCGATGTTCTTCGTCCCGACGGTGCCGCGGTGTGCTCGTCTCGTACGCGTGCGAAGGACGGAAGCCTCAGCGGGTACGCCGGTCAGCCGTGGTTGCCCGCGGCGACCAGAGGACCTCTCTTCGACGCACCGGTGATCGATCGCACGACCGGCGCGCCCGTCGTGCGTGTCTCGGCACCGGCATCCGGCAAGGCCGTCGTCGCCGGGTTCGTCGACCTGAGAAGCCTCGGCGTCGACCTCGCATCCGTGTACGGCGGCAATACGCACCCGGAGTTCCTGATCGTCTCGAGGCGGTCGTCGAAGGTCGTGGCGCGCTCCGTGCGGCCGCGGCAGTGGATCGGCACGTCGCTCCGGCAGACAACCTTCGACGCGTCGCCCGGAGCCTCCGACCAGAAAGATCTCGAAGGAACGAGACGGATCTATGCGTCGTCGGCCGTGCCCGGAACACGCTGGGCGCTCTTCGTCGGCGAGGATGAGGCTCAGGCGCTCGCTGCCGGGAAGCGGCTCCGCAACCGGGAGCTCGTGATTCTCCTCGCCGCGCTCGGACTGCTCCTCGCTGCGACGATCTTCGTCTACCGGCGGGTGGTCGCGCCGATCAAGAAGCTGAGCGACGGCGTGCGGTCGACGGCCGAAAGCGGGCATTTCACGCAGGTCGCCGTCAGGGGCCCGGCGGAGGTGATGGCGCTCGGCAACCAGATCAACGCGCTGACCGCGTCCGTCAACGCGCAGGAGGCAGTGCGTCTCGCCCGTGAGGAAGCCGAGCGCGCGAACGCGGCGAAGAGCCGGTTCCTCTCGCACATGAGTCACGAGATGAGAACGCCGCTCGCCGCGATCATGGGCTTCGCCGAGCTGCTCGAGGCGCGGGGCAACCTCGGCGAGGCGCAACGCATGTGGACCGGGAACATCCGGCAGGGCGGCGAACACCTGCTCGCGCTCGTGAACGAGTTGCTAGAGATTGCGCGCATCGAGGCCGGGAAGATGACGCTTGCGATCGAGCCGGTCGATGTCGGCTCGGCGGTGGACGAGGTGCTGAAGCTGGCTGCGCCGCTGGCGGCAGAACGCGCTGTTCGGCTCCAGCCTCCGGTCGGCGCCACGGCGCGGAAGGCACTCGCCGATCCCCTGCGGATCCGCCAGGTTCTCCTCAACCTGGTCTCGAACGCGATCAAGTACAACCGTGAGGCCGGAGAGGTGCGAATCGCGATCGACGACGGCCCGGAGGGCGCCGTCCGGATCGCAGTGGCCGACACCGGCGCGGGAATGAGCCCGGAGAAGCTCGCGCAGCTCTTCCGTCCGTTCGAGCGCCTCGGCGCCGAGCAGGGGCCGGTTCCCGGCAGCGGGCTCGGTCTGACGGTGACGAAGGGTCTGGCCGAGGCGATGGACGGTGCTCTCGACGTGCAGAGCGAGGTGGGACTGGGGACGACGTTCGTGCTCACGCTTCCCGCCGCGGACCGCGCGGCGGAGCAGCCGGTCCCGACGCTGAGCCCCGCGGCGTCGGGCGACGTTCTCTACATCGAGGACAACCGCACCAACCTGCAGATGGTGGACAGCATCCTCACCGACCTTCGACCTGGAGTGGACCTGCGAACCGCGACCAGCGGGGCGTCGGGCGCAGCGCTCGCAGAGGAGCGCCGGCCGGACCTCCTGCTGCTCGATCTGAACCTGCCCGACATGAAAGGCGAGGAAGTGCTCCGACGGCTGAGAGCACGCGTGGAGACGGCCGATGTCCCGATCCTGATCCTCAGCGCCGACTCGACCTCGCGGAACATCACGCGCCTCTTGCAAACGGGAGCCGACGCGTATCTGACCAAGCCGCTCGAGATTCCGCAGTTTCTCGAGACAGTTGACCGGCTGCTCTCGACGACGTAACCGTCGCGGCCCGAGCAGAAGCTCCCCGGGTTGGACTCGAACCAACAACCCTCCGGTTAACAGCCGGATGCTCTGCCAATTGAGCTACCGGGGACCGAGCTCAGCCGCGGGATTGTAGCCGCGTCACGGCGCGACAGTGACCGCGACGTCGACCTCGTGCTGCGGCGTGCCGTCGGCGGCCGAGGGCGC
>JAICTB010000263.1 GCA_025936595.1 Thermoleophilia bacterium
GCCCTTCGGGTGCCAGAACGGCGACCCGGGCGAATGCTCCGAGAGATGGAACAGGTCGAGCTGCACGCCCAGCTTGCGGTGGTCGCGCGCCCGCGCCTGCTCGAGCCGCTCCAGGTACGCGTCGAGATCCGCCTGCGAGTAGAACGCCGTGCCGTAGATGCGCGTCAGCTGCGTGTTGCGCTCGTCGCCCCGCCAGTACGCACCGGCGAGGCCCATCAGCTTGAAGGCCTTGATCGGCTTCGCGTTCTGCAGGTGCGGGCCGCGGCAGAGGTCGGTGAAATCGCCCTGCGTGTAGAGCGAGATCTCGCCCTCCGCGGTGTCGACGAGCTGAACCTTGTAGGGCTCGTCCTCCGCGCGGAAGCGCTGCCGCGCTTCCGCGCTAGTAACGACCTCCCGGGTCCATTCGCGACCGTCCTCGATCTCGCGCCTGACCTCGTTCTCGATCTGCTCGAGGTCCGCCTCCGTGATCGGCTCCGGGAACTCGAAGTCGTAGTAGAAGCCGTTCTCGATGGGCGGCCCGATCGCGATCTTGACGCCCGGATGGAGCTTCCGCACGGCTTCGGCGAGCAGGTGCGCGGAGGAGTGGCGCAGCACGTAGAGCGCGTCGGGATCGTCCTTGTCGCGCGTGGTGAGAAAGTGGATCTTCTGGCCGTCCGCGAGCGGCAGGCGCAAGTCCTGGACCTCGCCGTCCGCCCGCACGAGCACCGCCTGCTCCGCGAGCTTCGCACCGATCGCACGCGCCGCGTCGAGCCCGGTCGCGCCGTTGGCGAGTTCGAGTTGCGAGTTGTCGGGTAGGACGACCTTCATGACAGACGAAAAGAGTAGTCACCCGCGCGAGGACGATCGGAACGACGAGCTGGACGACTCGCCGGTGCCGGCCCCGGACGACGGCGGCGGTTCGGCCGAGGACGATCCGCAGGCCGACTAGGAGCGCGGGTCGAATCGCATCAGGACCCATTCCGCGCGATGCTCGTCGTCGGCCCCATGCCGCGAGACCTCGACGAAGCCCGCCTTCTCCCACCCGCGCACGGCGCGTTCGTTCCACGCGTACGGATCCACGGTCACCGATTTCCATCCGGCGTCGAGCAGCGACTGCGCGAGTGCCCGCGCAGCATCGGCCATCAGCCCGCGCCCGCGCGCGGCGGGAACGAGGAAGCCGTCGAGCCCGCCGCGCCGCGGCTCGTCCTGCTCCCACCACGATTGGAGGTAGCCGACCGGCGCACCGTCCGCCTCGACGATCCAGCTGTCCACCCGTTCCCGCGCGAGCCGGTCGCGCACCTCTCCGGCGCTGAACGTCTCGTCGTCCCAGTAGCGCGACACCTCGGGGTCGGAGTGCCAGGCGACGAGCAGCTCCACGTCGTCATCGATTGCCGGCCGAACCGTTGTCAGAAGTCCCACATCACCATCTCCTGCCGGACGCCGCCGAGGGACGCGTAGAGCTCGTTCGCCGCGGCGTTGTCCGGCTCCGTCAGGACGAAGCTGTCCTCGGTCCCACGTGCGCGCGCGATCCGGCGCAGCTCATTCATCAACCGCGTCGCGATCCCCTGCCGGCGGAACGCGGTGCTGACCTCGAGCTCGTAGACGAAGAGAATCGACGGTTTTCCGTGGCGCCGCGGGAGGTCGTAGCCGAAGACGAAGCCGACCGGCTCGGCCCCCTGGAAGGCCGCGAGGAAGATCGTCCGCTCGTCCGCCAGCAGCGCCGTCTGCGGCGCCTGCTCGGCGAGCGTTCGCACCACCTCCTCGTCGCCCGGGCCGAGGCGGCGGACGGTCGTTTGCGGCGGCAGGCTCATGGAGACAAGAGCCTACGTCGAACGAAAAGGAGCGTCATGCCCGGCAAAAGCGCACACGTGAAGAACGAGAAGCAGTACGAGGCTCTCAAGGACAAGGGGATGTCGAAGGAGCGCGCGGCGAAGATCGCGAACTCCCCGAACGCGTCGAAGCACGGCGGCGAGAAGTCGCACTCCGGCTCGGGCGACGCGTCCCATGGCGGCACGCACGCCCAGAAGGTTGCGGCAGGCCGCAAGGGCGGCAAGGCGACCGCGAACAAGAGCTGAGAGGAGGTCGTGTCATGGGCAGGATCCGGGACCTGATGACGGTGAAGCCGCGCACGGTCAAGACAGGCGACTCGATCGTCGATGCGGCGAAGTTGATGCGCGGCGAGGATGCGGGAATCGCACCGATCGTCGACGGCGAGCGGCTCGTCGGAGTGCTCACCGACCGCGACATCGCGGTTCGGGTCGTCGCCGAGGGCAAGGATCCCTCCACGACGAAGGTCGAGGAGATCGCGTCGGAGAACCTCGTGACGGTCGAGCCCGAGCAGGATCTCGACGACGCGCTCCGCCTGATGGCGCAGCACCAGGTGCGCAGGCTGCCGGTCGTCGACGACGGCAAGCTCGTCGGCATCGTCGCCCAGGCCGACGTCGCAAGGCATGCCGACGCCACGCGCACGGGCAAGGTCGTCGAAGAGATTTCGACGTAAAGAGCGGCCTTTTTCAGATGCGCGCCCCTTGCGCGGGTGCGCGCATCCGTCGTACATTGCGGCTCCCGCAGGGTGCGGCGCGCAAGTAGGTCGAAGCCCCGCCGAGCAGTTGTCGAAGGCGCAAGCCCGAGACGGCCGGTCGGTGAGGTGGACGAAAGCGCCCACCGCACCCCGCGGGATTTTTTGTGGTCCGGCTCTAGGA
>JAICTB010000151.1 GCA_025936595.1 Thermoleophilia bacterium
ATCCCCTCCGCGTCCGTGTGCACGAGATAGACGCACGAGGTGGCGATGAACGACGCGACCCAGATCCGCGGCGAGAGCCCCGGGCGCAGCCGCGGCGTGCGATGGCCGTCGTGCCCCAGTGCCGTCAGCAGGCGCCCGCCGGCGTCGGCCGCCGCCCACGCACGCGCCGCACGCGCGAGCACGCCGGCCAGCGTAAGCGCGCCGACGATCTTCACTGCCACGAGCAGGAACGGGTAGTAGCTCGCGCCGGAGCGGGCGAGCGGCTGCACGTGTAGCGCTCGGTCGACGTGGCCGGTCAGGGCACGGCCCACCACCTCCGCAACCACCACGAGGATGAAAAACGTCAGGAGCCCACGACGGGGGAGAAACCGCGCCGCCATGCAGAAGATCATACTCCGGCAGCCCCGGCCGGCCGCGGTTTGCCGGGAGGCGTCGATACTGCTTCAATCGTTCGGCATGGGGGAAGACTCGGTCTCGCCGCTCCGCGAGCCGCCCGTTCGCGCCACCGAGTCGCGGAACGGCGCGGCCGTGATCACGCTCGCCGGCGAGCTCGACCTCTACAACGCCGAGGAGGTCCGGACGGCGCTCGCGAAGGCGATCGACGAGGGTGCGACCCCGATCGTCGTCGATATGGCGGCCGTCGAGTTCATGGACTCGACGGCGCTCGGCGTTTTGATCGAGGCGCGCTCGAGGCTCGGCGGCGACGGCCTTCGTCTCGCGGCACCGCAGCTCGGCACGCGCCGGACGCTGCAGGTCAGCGGTCTCGACCGGCACCTGCCGGTGCACGACTCGGTCGACGCAGCGCTCGCCTGACAGCCGCCGCTGCCCCGCGGCATCGACTTGCCGCCGTCCATTTGCTTAAGTCATAGAAATGGAACACCGCACGTGGCGTCACGTGCTGTTCGTAGCCGTTCTCTCGGCCGCCATCACGGTGGTCTTCGCCACGTCGCCGGCCCTTCCGCTCGGATATCACGCACCGGCGTTGCACGTGGCGCTCGAGACGGCGGCCGCGCTCGTCGCGCTGGTCGCGGCGTTCCTCGTCTTCGGCCGGCTCCAGCGCGCTCTCCGGCTCGACGACCTCCTGCTCGCCTCGGGTCTCGGCGTCCTCGCGCTGACCGATTTCTTCTTCCGCGCGGTTCCCGCAGTCACCGGCAACCGCCTGAGCACCTTCGTCACCTCGTCTGCGATCAGCGGACGGCTGCTCGGCGCGTTGCTCCTTGGCGCCGCGGCGTTCGTGCCGAGCCGGAGGCTCGCGAGCCGCCGCCAGGCAGCCCGGATCTCCGCCTCCACGATCGTCGCCCTGGTCGCGGTCGCCGCCGGCGCCGGTGCAGCGATCGAGGTGTGGCATCCGGGAACCCTCGTCGCGATCTCCGGCGCCGCCGGATCCGGCGCCCACCCCGACCTGCATGCGCAGCCCGGGCTCCTGGCGGCGCAGCTCGTCGCCGCCGCGCTCTATGCGCTCGCGACGGTCGGGTTCGCGCGCAGAGCCGTGCGCCGCGGCGACCTGTTCTTCCACTGGCTCGCCGTGGCGTGCGTCCTGTCGGCGTTCGCCCGCCTCAACTACTTCCTCTACCCGTCGGCCTATACCGACTGGGTCTACCTCGGCGACGCGTTCGGGCTGGGCTTCTTCGTCGCCCTCCTCGTAGCGGCGCTGCAGGAGATCACCTCGTACTGGGAGAGCGCGACCGCGCGCGCCGCACTCGAAGAGCGACAGCGCATCGCGCGCGACCTGCACGACGGGCTCGCGCAGGAGGTGGCGTTCATCAGCCGGAACGTCGCGCTACTCGACGGACGGGGCGGCGACGGCGATCTGCGGCGGCGGCTCGCCGCGGCGGCGGAGCGGGCGACGCGCGAGTCGCGGCAGGTGATCTCGGCGCTCTCGGTCGCATCGGGCGAGCCGCTCGAGGCGCTGATCGCGCGCACCGCGAGAGACGCGGCGTCGCGCTACCGGGCCGAGGTCGCGCTCGATCTGACCAGAGGGGTGCTGCTCGACCCGCAGCGCGCGGAGGCTCTGCTGCGCATCACCGCTGAGGCTGTCACGAACGCCGCCCGCCACAGCGGCGCGACGACGGTGATGGTGTCGCTCGAGCGAACCGGCGGAGGCCTGAAGCTCCGGGTGACCGATCGCGGCCGCGGCTTCGACTCCGCCGCGCTCGCGACCGCCACGGCGGGCAGTGAGCGCTTCGGCCTTACGTCGATGAGCGGACGCGCGTCGGCGGTCGGCGCGGTCTTCCACGTGACATCGCGCCCGCGCAGGGGAACGGTCGTCGAGGTCGTGTTCTGATCTCCGTTCTGGTCGCGGACGATCACACGCCGACGCGGGCCGACCTGCGCCGCGCGCTCGAGTCCGACGGCCGGTTCCGCGTCTGCGCCGAGACGCCCGACGCCCCAACCGCGATCGCCGAGGCGTTGCGGCTGCATCCGGACATCTGCCTGCTCGATATTCGCATGCCGGGGAACGGCGTCGCGGCGGCGTGGGAGCTCGTCGCACGCCTGCCGGAGACGAAGGTCGTGATGCTGACCGTGTCGGAGGATGACGACGACCTGCTCGGGGCGCTCCGCGCCGGCGCCGCCGGCTACCTGCTCAAGGACGTCGACCCGCGCCGGCTTCCACACGCGCTCCACGACGTCTACCTGGGAAAGGCGGCAATGCCCCGCGTGCTCGTTGCACGGGTGCTGGCGGAGTTCCGAGACCCGGACTCTCGACGGCGCGCGATCGCGGCGCAGACGCTCGCCGGAGAGCGGTTGACGAGCCGCGAATGGGAGATCCTGAAGCTCCTCGCCGACGGGCGCTCGACGAAGCAAATCGCCGGACGGCTGTTCATCTCGACGAGCGCGGTCCGCGTCCACACCGGCTCGATTGTGAAGAAGCTCGGAGTCCACGACCGTGCAGAGGCGGTCTCGGCCTTCCGCGAGGGCGGCAACCAGCCGACGGCCTGACCCGCAAGCGTTCAGTCATCTGAACGCCCGGCACCTTGAACGTGGCCGGGCGATGTACGAGCCTCGGCCTCAATTGCGGCAATTGCTTCAAGCAAAACCACAGGGAGTGGAGGGCACAACTCATGAAGAAGAGGTTCCGCCTGCGGACATTCGCGGGCCTCACGACGCTCGCCGCACTCGCGGCGACCGTGACGATGATTTTGGCAGGGGGCGCGGGCGCAGTCGTCGCCGGCGCCGGGTTCACCACGACGAACATCCCGCCGGACCCGACAAACTCATGCTTCAACGGGCCTGGACTCGTCAATTGCAACATCTATGCGGCGAAGTCGGCCGTATGGATCAACGGCGGCCCGACGAACGGGACAAGCGCATTGTCGGACGGCACGTACTTCTTCGTCGTCGGTGTTCCCGGTGGGGAACTGTGCGGTGTCGACGACGGGACTGACGGGTCAGCCCTCGCGCCACCGACCCCGTGTCCCGAGAACAACCTGAGCGACGATTTCGACGCGTACACAAATCGTACGTTCACGGTTGTCAATCATCACATCAGCACATACTCGGGATCGCACGACTTCGAGAACGGCAAGATCCGTTTGATGCCGTACTCGGACACGACGAACCCGGGTGGCGAGTACTTCGTCGGAATCTGCCAGTACACGCCAGACGATTCCGCGACACCGGACATCAACGAACTGACCTATCCTGTCGCTTCGAGCTCATGTAAGTACGACAACTTCAAAATCAAGTCTGGCCCGGAGTGCACTGGCGACTGCACACCGACGCCGTTTGGAGTTGTTTCGGGCGAGAAGTACTACGACGCGAACGCCAACGGTCAACTTGATCCGGGCGAGGCCGGCATCGCGAACTGGCCGATCGACTTCACAGACGGCACGACGCCGAACACGCAGCTGACCGACAGTCAGGGCGAGTTCTCACTCAACCTGGATCCTGCTGGCTACACGTTCCAGGAAGAACTGCCGAACGCCCCGACTACGTGGATGCAGACGGGCAACACGGTCGATCAGACGGGCTCGAACGCAGGCGCAGCCGGCGAGTCGGCGACGCTCAACTCCGACAAGAGCTACACCGTCACAGTCGTCGACGGCGGCATCACCACGGGCATCAACTTCGGCAACCTCTGCGTCGGCGCCGGAGGCGGATTGACGCTCGGCTTCTACTCGAACAAGAACGGCCAGGCCACGGTCACGTCCGCGGACCTGTCGTTCCTGACGGGGCTCAACCTCGTGGACGCGAAGGGCATCGCGTTCAATCCAACAAGTGCCAAATCGCTCGCGTCCTGGCTGTTGAGCGCGACAGCAACCAACATGGCGTACATGCTGTCGGCGCAACTCGCGACGATGGAACTGAATGTGCGCCACAATCTCGTCTCTGCGTCGGCTCTGATCTACGCACCCGGGACGACGTCTGCGAACGGAAACGGCTTTGCGACCGTGCAGTCCGTGATGGACGAGGGGAACACGCTGCTCGGTTCGGCCGGCGGCAACCTCACGGTCGTTGCTTCGGCGTTGCGCACGCAGGAAGAAGCCGTTAAAACGGCGCTGGACCATGGGAACAACAACCTGAACTTCGTTCAGCCAAGCGCTGTGAGTTGCCCGCATGCAGTGTTCCCGGGCGCCTAGAAGTAGTCAGCACACGACATTGAAGTGGAGGGGGCCTCGCAACTGAGGCCCCCTCCATCTAGCGTCTACGGGCTCGCGTACGCGACAGCGAGCGTGAAGCTCGCGTTCCCGCCCGTGCCCGTGACGACGTAGGTGTAGCTCCCGGCGGCGAGGCTCTCGACCAGCGACAGAACGCTCGCGCCGCTCGCCGAGCCGACCGCCGCACCCGCTGCGTTTCGAACCGTCAGCGCCAGCGAGGACGCCTTCGTGAAGCTGAGTGCAGCACTCGCGACGCCCGTTCCGACGGTCAGCGGATAGGAGCGCGACGACTGGCCCTTGTTCAGCGAGCCGGAGAACGTGGCGGACGCGTTACTGCTCACCGGCGGCGCTACGGGTGCTGCTGCGACCACCGCTGTGGCACCTGATGTTGCGGTCGCCGAGCCGTAACCGTTCGTTGCGACGATGGCGGCGCGCAGCGTGAAGCCGACATCCGCGGAGCCGAGCGCATAGGTCGAAGCCGTGGCACCGACGACGTCGGTGCAGCCTGCGCCGCTCGAATCGCAACGCAGCCACCGGTACGCATACGTGATCGGGGTCGTGCCGCTCCACGTCCCCGTCGAGACGGTCAGCGTCTGGCCGGCCTGAGCCGTGCCCGAGACGGTGGGGGCAGCAATGCTCGTCGGCGCGGTTCCGCTTGGACCGCCTCCGCCGCCGAGCGCGAGCAGCGCATCGTAGGCATCCACGCGTCCGTACGCCACAGTCGATCCGATCTTTGCCGCCGACGACTCCAACGCCTGCTCGATCTGCGCGTTCGACGCAAGCGGCGCATAGGAGACGGCGAGTCCCGCGAGGCCGGCCACGACCGGCGCCGCCGACGACGTCCCGCAGAAGGTGCCGTACCAGGCGCTCGTCCCCGTGGTGAAGTTGCAGCCCGGAGCTGCCAGCTTGACCCAGGATCCGTAGCTCGACCACGAGTAGCGTTGGTCGCTGCCGTCGGTGCCCGCCACACCGAGCACCTCGGGATACGCCGCCGGGTAGACCTGCGTGGTAGTTCCGTAGTTGCCGGCCGCTGCCACGATCACGACACCGTGACTGTGTGCGTACTGCACGGCGCTCTGCAGCGTGGTGCTCGATGACGTGAAGCCGAGGCTCATGCTGATCACCCGGGCGCCGTGGTCGGTCGCCCAGGTGATGCCGCTCGCGACGCTC
>JAICTB010000153.1 GCA_025936595.1 Thermoleophilia bacterium
GCACGGCGAGCAAGGCGACGCCCACCAGGGCGGCCACGATCAGCAGGACCAGGATCAGGTTTGACCGGCGAGAGGTCACGCGCCGGAAGGTTAGCCGGGTTTCTCGGTCTCTCCGGGCTCGATTTCCGGCTCGACCTCCACGTCGACCTCCCTGGCGACCGCAGCAACCGCCCGCCGATCCAGCGTCACGACCACGCCGGAGGCGATCTCCACGCGCACCAGGTCGTCCTCGATCGCGGTCACGGTGCCGTGGAGGCCGCCGGCGGTGATGATCTCGTTGCCCGGCTCGACCGAGTCCTGCATCGCCGCGTGCGAGGAGCGGCGGCGGCGCGCCGGCAGCACGAAGAGCAGCCAGATCGCCGCGAAGATGATGATCAGGATCAGGAATCCGCCCACGTGAGCCTTTCGAGGATGTCGCGCTTATAACCGGCGAACCCGCCGCGCCCGATCGCTTCGCGCGCGCCGCGGGTGAGCTCGGTGAGGAAGCGTAGATTGTGCAGCGAGAGGAGGCGCAGCCCGAGCAGCTCGTTCTGGTTCACGAGGTGGCGGATGTAGGCGCGCGTGAAGCGCGTGCAGGCGGGGCAGTCGCACGCCTCGTCCAGCGGCCGCTCGTCGCGGGCGAACCTCGCATTCCGCAGGTTGATGCGCCCCGAGCGCGTGAGCGCGCTCCCCGTGCGGGCCGTGCGGGTCGGAAGGACGCAGTCGAACATGTCGACGCCTGCCTCGATCACCTCGAGGATCCCCTCCGGGTCGCCGATGCCCATGAAATAGCGCGGCTTGTCCGCCGGCATCAGCGCCGTCGCCCAATCGGTCGTCTCGAACATGGCGGTCCGCTCCTCGCCGATCGCGAGCCCCCCGATCGCGTTGCCGTCGAAGTCGAGTGCGGCGATCTCCTCCGTCGAGCGGCGGCGCAGCTCGCGGTCGACGCCGCCCTGCGTGATCCCGAAGCGCAGCTGGCCGTCCGCGCGCGGCGCGTGGCGCTGCCGCTCGGCCCATGCGGTCGTGCGGCGCACGGCCTCCTCGAGCCTGCGGCGCGTCACGTCCGCCGCCGGCACCTGGTCGAGGCACATCGCGATGTCGCTGCCGAGGTTGGCCTGGATCCGCGCCGACAGCTCGGGCGTGAAGCGCGCGACGGCGCCGTCGTAGACGCTCCGAAACGTCACGCCGTCGTCGTCGACGCGCGCGATCGTGTCGCGCAGCGAGAAGACCTGGAAGCCGCCCGAGTCGGTGAGGATCGGCAGCTGCCAGCCCATGAAGCGGTGCAGGCCGCCGAGGTCGCGGATCAGCTCGTCGCCGGGACGGAAGTAGAGGTGGTACGTGTTCCCGAGGAGGATCTGCGCGCCGAGGTCGCGCACCTCGTCCGGGTGCAGCGTCTTGACGGTCGCCTTCGTCCCGACGGGCATGAACACCGGCGTCCGGATCTCACCGCGCGCGGTGCGCAGCACGCCGGCGCGCGCCGCGCCGTCCGTCGCCTGGACTTCGAAGACATGCTCGTGAGGGCCATGACCCTTGGTCAGACCAATGTCAGAAGCGCGCGACGGCGTGTCCACTGAATCCTCCAAGCAGGGGTTTTGCACCCGAAAGACATGCCGAGTCGAGACATGTCCCCTGGTCAGACCAAGGGACATGGCTCGCCGAGACAGCGCAGTTCGAGCCAGACACCTTGAAGGTGTCTGACACCTGTTCGGGGGCTCGCTTCACAGGATCAGCATCGCATCGCCGAAGGAGTAGAAGCGGTAGCGCTCCTCCACCGCGAGCGCGTACAGCCGCCGCGTCTCCTCGACGCCGGCGAACGCCATCACGAGCGCGAGCAAGGTCGAGCGCGGCAGGTGGAAGTTCGTGAGCAGGCAGTCGACGCGGCGGAACTCGAAGCCGGGCGTGATGAAGAGCTCCGTGCGGCCGGAGAGCGGCGCGTCGCGGGCGAGCGTCTCGAGCACGCGCACGGTCGTCGTTCCGACCGCGAGCACGCGCGCCGCCTCGCGAATCCGCCGCCATGCGCCGGGCTCCACCGAGTACCGCTCGCCGTGGATCGCGTGCTCCTCCACCCTCTCCACCTGCAGCGGCCGGAAAGTGTCGAGCCCCACGTGCAGCGTCACGCGCTCGACCTCGAGCTGCGCGAGCACCTCCGGTGTGAAGTGCAGGCCCGCGGTCGGCGCCGCGGCCGATCCCGGCGCGCGCGCGTAGACGGTCTGGTAACGCTCGGGATCCTCGAGCGGCGCTGTGATGTACGGCGGCAGCGGCGCGACGCCCGCCGGCTCACCGTCGAGCCGCACGCGCCAGCGCCCTTCGCCGAGCTCCTCGACCAGCTCGACCGCGCCGTAACGACGGCCGGCGTGCAGGCGGCGCGAGGGCCGCGCGAGCGCCTCCCACTCGTCGCCCTCGAGTTGTTCGAGCAGCAGGACCTCCCCTTTCGGAGCGTCGATCGCGATACGCGCCGGGACGACACGCGTGTCGTTCACGACGGCGAGCGCGTCGACGAGCTGCGGCAGCTCCCGGAACACGTGGTGGGCGACAGCGCCGGTCGCGCGCGAATAGACGAGCAGCCGCGACTCATCCCGCCGCTCGACGGGATGCTGCGCGATCAGCTCCTGCGGAAGCTCGTAGTCCAGCTCGTCGGCGTCCATCCGACGGGGACGCTAGCGTCGGCTTCCATGGAAGAGATCCGCGAAGCACTCCGTGACGGCCTCCGCGAGGAGGCGGCGCCGATCTCGCGCCGGCTCGCAGAGGTGAAGGGCCTGTCCAACAACTCCGTCCGCCGGCTCGGCAACATCGAGCGCCTGATCGAAGGCGAGCGCAACGCACGCATCGACGACCTCGCACTGCTCGTCGAGCTCCTCACCGAGGGCTGGCGCTCGCTCAGCCTGCGGCTCGACCGGATCGAGGCGGTGCTCGTGCCGCCCGAGACGAACGTCGTCCGCCTGCGCGACAGCGCGTAGCCGGACGAGAGAAGCTCAGCTCGGCAGGACGAGCTCGAAGCGGGAGCCCTTCCCCACCTCGGACTCGAGCTCGATCCGGCCGCCCAGCGCAACGGAGAGCTCCTTGGCGATCGCAAGCCCGAGCCCCGTGCCGCCGCCGGTGTTCGACACGAACGGCCGGAACAGCCGCTCGCGCGCCGCGACCGGGATCCCCGGGCCGTTGTCCTCGACCGCGACGTGAACGGTTCCGTTCTGCTGCGCGAGTGCGAGCGAGATTCGGCCGCCGTCCGGCGTCGCATGGAACGCATTCGAGAGCAGGTTCCCCACGACCTGCAGGACACGGTCGCCGTCCGAGACGATCACCGGCCGGTCACGCACCTCCTGCCGGTAGTCGATCGCGCGCCTCTGGGCCTCGTCCCGGTAGCGCTCGAACGCCTGGTCGAGCAGCCGCGCCATGTCGACCTCTTCCGTCGTGACAGTGAAGCGCTTGGTGTCGAGCTTGGCGAGGTCGAGAATGTCGCCGACGAGACGCTCGAGCCGCTGCGCCTCGGCCTCGACCGTCTCGAGCGACGCGTCGCGGGCCTGCGGGTCCTCCACGACCCCCTCGAGCAGTGCCGCGACGTGGCCGCGGATCGCCGTCAGCGGGGTCCGGAGCTCGTGCGAGACGGACATGAGGAAGTTGCGCTCCATCGCTTCGACCTCGCCGAGCCTGTGCGCCATCTCGCCGACGCGGTCGCTCAGATGGCCGAGCTCGCCGGGCGCATTCTTTGGCACCGCGACCGTGTAGTCACCTGCGGCCACGGCGTCGACGACCTCCGACAGCTCCAGCACCGGCCGCACGATGCGCCGGGACAGGTACCAGCCGAGGAGCGCGGCAACGAGGAGCCCGAGGACGCCGGCGATCGCAAGCCGGCCGATCAGCGACACGACGCGAGAGCGGATGTCGGTCTTCGGCGTGGCGACGACGATGGCAGCCGCCGTCGTGCCGTCGATGACGATCGGATTGGCGACGGCGAGGAACCGGTGACGCTGGCCCGGCGGCGTGAACTCGAACGAGAGTGACTTGCCCGAATGCCACTCGATCGTCGTCTGCGGCAGGGAGCGGAGGCCCGTGATCTGGCCCGGGAAGATGTTCGGCCCGATCAGGTAGATCCGGTCGCCGGTCGCGCGCTCGAGCTTCTTCGCCGCGAGCGTCGGCGCCGCCCGGTCATCGGGCTTGCCGCTTCTCGTCTTGTTGCCGTAGCTCTGGGTCACGGCAGTCGAGTAGAGCTGCGCGATGCCGTACGCCTCGCTGCTCAGCTTCGAGAGCGCCTGGTCGCGCGCGAAGTCCTGGAAGAGCCTGACCGAGATCGCGGTGGTGATGACGCCCGCGAGCACGATCCCCGCGAGGAACACGAGGGGCAGCCGGACGCGCAGCGAGCCGAGCATCGGGCTACGTCTTCGCCGGCGCCTTCTTGGCGTCCTTCGCAGGCGAGACCTTGTACCCGACGCCCCACACGGTGACAATCGGCGACGCGTCTTCGAGCTTGCGGCGCAACTGCCGGACGTGGACGTCGACCGTGCGCGTGTCTCCTGCAAAGGTGTAACCCCATACGCGCTCGAGCAGCTGGTCGCGCGTCAACACGAGCCCTCGGTGGTCGAGCAGCTCCCAGAGGAGGTCGAACTCCTTCGGCGCGAGCTGAATCTCCTGGTCGCCGACATGCACCTCGCGGCGCCCGGCGTCGATGTGCAGGTCGCCGTGATCGATCGTCTCGCTCTCCCGCTCGCGCCGCTCGGGCGTCGCGCGGCGCAGGATCGACTTGACGCGCGCAACGAGCTCGCGCGGGTTGAACGGCTTGGTCAGGTAGTCGTCCGCGCCGACCTCCAGGCCGATGATCTTGTCGACGTCCTCGTCGCGCGCGGTCAGCATCAGGATCGGCACGTCGCTCGTCTGGCGAATGCGCTTCGTGACCTCGATGCCGTCGATGTCGGGCAGCATCAGGTCGAGCACGATCAGCCCCGGCATCTCCTCGCCGACGCGCGCGAGCGCCTCTGCGCCGTTGGACGCCGTCCGGACGACGTAGCCGGCGTTCTTCAGGTAGAGCGAGACGAAGCTGGCGATCGAGCCTTCGTCCTCGACGACGAGGATGTTCGGCGTCTGGTTCGCAGTCATTATCTAGGGCGCCGGGACCGGGACCGGCAGCTCACCGAACGTGACGCTGCGCTGGAGCCACGGCACCTCGATCCACTTGCCGCCGTCGATCGCGTACTGGCCGGTGTCGTCGGCGGTCAGGTCACCGGTGAGGAGCGCCGTCCCCACGCCGACGGCCGTGAAGTCGACGCCGCTCCCGTGGACGAACTGCAGCTTGTACTTGCCGCCCGTGACCCGGAAGTGGATGTTCTTGCCCGCGTAGATCGTCACGTCGTCGTTCAGGCCCGGGCGCGTGCGGTCGGCGCCGCTGACGAAGATCCCGCCGTCGCCCCCCAGCGGATCGGTGACGATGAGCTTGCCGCTGTCCATCTGGCCATAGACGATGCCGCGCGTGCCGATCACGGTCACGTTGCCGTAGACCGCGCGCACCTCGAGCACGCCGTCGCCCGCCGCGTGCGAGGCGGCGACTGCCGCCGGAACGGCGACGAGGGCAGCGAGCAGGGTGAGGCAGAGCCGGCGCATCGACATTGGAAGTCTTTCCTGCCGAATTATGCCTGTAATGATCGAGAAGTAAGGACTTTTTGCAGGAGCCGCTGTTGTACGGTCACGGCCCATGCACGATCTGACGAGCTTCGGCCTGATCGTCCTCGTCGTGGCCGGAGCGCTCTCGCTCGC
>JAICTB010000122.1 GCA_025936595.1 Thermoleophilia bacterium
GACGGCGATCTCGACGGTGCGCCAGGAGCGGGCCGGGATGGCCTCCGGGATCAACAACACGTTCCGGCAGATCGGGATCGCGACCGGCATCGCGGCGCTCGGCGCGATCTTCGCGGCGAAGGTCGACCCGCGCGCCTTCTCCCCGCACGCGAACGCGGCGGCGCGCGCGTCCTTCGTGCACGGCCTGCACGACATCCTGATGGTCGGCGCGGTCGTCGCCGCGTGCGGCGCGGTGCTCGCGGTCGCGCTCGTGCGGCATCGCGACTTCGTCGCGTCAGGCCCCGCGCGCAACGCGGCGTAACGCCGGCCTGGCCTTGGCGCGAAAAACCGGGGTCTCGAAACGACATGTCCTTTGTCTCTTTTCGGTGCCGAATCGCGCGCGGGACAGAGTCTGCGGCGAAGTTGTTGCGGGATCGCGCAGAAGTTGTTGCGATGGACATGTTCGCGCAGGACAGACCCAGGGTCAGACCCCGTGATGTCGCGCCTGGACATGGCCGCAACGGCCCGTTGCTACGCGAGCTTCTCGCGTACGAGCTGGCTCACCGCCGACCCGTCCGCACGGCCGGCGATCTGCGGCATCACGTCGGCCATCACGCGGCCCATGTCGCGCATGCTCGTCGCCTTGTTCTCCGCGATCGCGTCGTCGACGATTCGCTCGAGCTCCTCTTCGGCGAGCGGCTCGGGCATGAACTCCTCGAGCACGCCGAGCTCGGCTTCTTCCTTGTCGGCCTGCGCTTCGCGGCCGGCCGTCCGGAACGCCTCGGCCGCCTCGACGCGCTTCTTGCGCTCGCGCTGCATCACCTGGAGCGCCTCGTCATCGGTGAGCGGGCGCAGAAGGTCCTTCTCGGCGGACTTGAGGCTCGACACGATCAGGCGCAGCGCATCGCGCCGGTCGGCGTCGCGGGCGAGCATCGCCTCCTTCACCTCCTGCTCGAGACGCTCGATCAGGGTCACAGCAGGCGCTCCTCGAGCCGGCGCCCTCCGAGGATGTGCCAGTGCAGGTGGAACACCGTCTGCCCGCCGCCCGGCCCGACGTTGACGACGACCCGATAGTCGGTGAGGCCCGCCTTCTCTGCCGTCTCCGCGACGAACGCGAGCATGCGCTTCGCTTCCGCCTCGTCGAATTGCGAGACATCCCGGAAGGTGTCGACGTGGCGCTCCGGCAGCACCAGGACGTGCACCGGCGCCTGCGGGTTGATGTCGTTGATCGCGACGAACCCATCGGCCGCGTGCACGTGCTCGCCCTCGCGGACGAGCGCACAGAAAAGGCAGTCAGGCTGCAGCGCGAATCCCTTCCTCCGTCACCGAGCCGGCGCGCACGCGAACGAGTGCCCCGACCGGAGCATCGACGAGCCACGGCGTGTAGTCGTCGCCGTAGCCGCGGCCGGGACGATCGACGAGGACGAGGTCGTCGCGGCCGATCTTCTCGTTCCACCGGCGGAGGCAGAGCTCGTGCGACAGCGCGCGCAGCCGAGCGGAGCGATCCTTCTTGACTTGCGGCGCGACTGCGTCGTCCGCCGCGGTGGCCGTGCCGGGCCGCGGCGAGTACGGGAAAACGTGCACCTTCGTAATCCCGGCGGCTTCGACCGTGCGCAGCGTGCGCTCGAAGGCGGCCTCGTCCTCCGCAGGGAAGCCGACGATCACGTCACTCGTCAGGTTGAAGTCATCCGCGAGCGGCGCGAGGCGGCGCAGGTACGTGCTCGTTGTATAACGGCGCTTCATCGCGTGCAGCACCCCATCGTCGCCGGACTGGAGCGGCACGTGCAGGTGTGGGCTCACCGCCGGCGTCTCGCGCAGCGCGGCCACGAGCTTCTCGTCGACATGGTTGATCTCGATCGAGCTGAGGCGCAGCCGCTCGAGCCCCGGAGTCGCACCCGCTTCGCGCACGAGCCGCGGCAGGTCGTAGCCGGCGTCTCGATCGCGAAAACAGCCCAGGTTGATGCCGGTCAGCACGACCTCTCGATGCCCCTGCCCCACCCGGCGGCGGATCTCGGCGAGGACCGCGGCTGCACGACGGCTCCGAGACGGGCCGCGGACGAGCGGGATCACGCAGAAGTTGCACGAGAACGAGCAGCCGTCCTGGATCTTCACGAACGCCCGGACACGATCGACGTGAGCGTCGGACTGAACGCAGCCGATCGCTCCGACGTCTCGGGCGACGAAGCTCGCGGTCTCTTCGCTGCGGCGCGCCACGACCGTGACGTTGGACGGAAGGCCGGCGAACGGATCGCCCTGCAGGTTCGCGCCGCAGCCGGTGAGGTACACGCGCCGGTGGGAGCGGGCGGCGCGCGCTGCCGCCTTGCGGCTCTTCGCCACCGCCTCGTTCGTGACGCAGCAGGTGCTGATCACCGCCACCTCCGCGCCGGAGGCGGTCTCGTCGTGGCCGTCGCGCAGCAGCGCCTCGCGCACTTCGTGCGCGTCGGCGTGCGAGACCTTGCACCCGAGAAAATCGACGCGAAACGTCGCCACGGGCGGGATCGTATTGGTTCAGGCGCGTTCGTAGAGATCCGACGCCCATTCGTTCATGGCGCGCCGGTCTGCGTGCCGGTAGCCCGAGAGCACCGGCTGCTCCGAGATGAAGTAGCCGGACGTGACGAGCAGGCGCGCGTCGAGGCGCCCCGCAAGAGCCTCGACGGAAGCGATCGAGATATTCGCGACGGCGGCCTCGGCGCTCGGCAGGGGATCCTCGGCGCGAACGAGTCGCGCGTCGATCTCGACACCGTTCGACCGCGCGTTGTCACGCGTAGCCTCGATCGACGGCGCCTCGATGTCGACGCCGACGACCGGGTGGAAGCCAAGAAGCGCTCCCGCGATCGACAGCACTCCCGAGCCGCAACCGACGTCGAGCAGCGAGCTCGGCTCGAGCTCCTGCAGGAACTGCAGGCAGAGCTGGGTTGTCGGGTGCGAGCCGGTGCCGAACGCCCGGCCGGGGTCGATGACGACAACGAGCACATCCTCCGACGCCTGCTCCCACGGCGGGCCGATCCACAGACGCCCGACGTGGACGGGGCGGTGGAAGATGCGCCAGCGGTCCTCCCAGCCGGCCTCGACCTCGTCGCCGCGGGCGCTGCCGAAGAAATGCCAGAGGCGCTCCTCGCCGGCGGCGTCGGTGTACGCCGCGAGCTCGATCCCTCCGGCCTCGTCGACCTCCTCGAATCCTTCCGGGAACAGCTCGACCATTGTGGCGCGCGCCTCCTCCGCGCGCGCGAGCCCGACGTGCACCGACACCCTGCGCAGACCGCTCAGCGGAACGCGCTCTTCAGCTTCTCGAAGAAGCCTTCATCGTGGCGGTAGGTGTGCTCGTCGCTCGCCGCCTCGAACTCCTCCAGCAACCGGCGCTGCTCGTCCGTGATCCGCCGCGGCACCGACACGTTGACGAGCACGCGGTGGTCACCCCGTCCGAAGCCCTGCAGCACAGGCATGCCCTTACCGCGAAGCACGCGCACCTCGCCGGGCTGCACGCCCGGAGGAAGCTCGAGCTCGATCGTCCCGTCGAGCGTCTCCACCTCGAACGTCTTGCCGAGCGCCGCGTCGACGATCGTCAGGTCGACCTGCGAGTAGATGTCGTTGCCCTCGCGCACGAAGCGCGGGTCCGGGTTGACGCGCACGAGCACGTAGACGTCGCCCGAACGCCCACCGAGTGTGCCCGCGTGCCCCTCACCCGAGATGCGGATGCGCTGGCCGTCGTGGATTCCCGCCGGCACGTCGACGTCGACGGTGCGCGACTCGACGACGAGCCCGGCACCCTCGCAGACCGCGCACGGGTGCTCGACGATGACGCCGCGACCGGCGCACTGCGGGCACGCCTGCGTGCGAACGAACTCGCCGAAGAGGCTGCGTGACACCTGCTGTAGCCGACCGGTTCCGTCACAGCGATCGCACCGGATCGGCTCAGTCCCAGGCTCGACGCCGTCACCGCCACACGTGCTGCACGTAACCGCCACTTCGAAGGGGACGGCGACGGTGGTGCCGCGCGCGGCGTCGACGAGCTCGATGGCGATCTCGGCGCCCACGTCGGAGCCACGCTGGCGGCCACCGCCGCGCATGCCGCCGAAGAGGTCGTCGCCGAAGAACGCGGAGAAGATGTCGCTCAGGCCCGAGACGTCGAAGTGAGTCGGGCGGAACCCGCCCGAGCGCAGGCCCGCGTGACCGTAGCGGTCGTAGAGCGCGCGCGTCTCGGAGCTCGAGAGCACCTCGTACGCCTCGGTGACCTCGCGGAAACGCGCCTCCGCCTCGGGCTCCGCCGAGACGTCGGGATGCAGCTTCCGCGCGAGTGCTCGGAACGCCTTCTTGATCGCCGCGTCGTCCGCGTCGCGCGGCACACCGAGCAGCTCGTAGTAGTCGCGTTCCGTCGTCGCCATCAGTCGTCCGCGTAGACCTCTTCCACGAACCGCGACAGCTCCGTCGCCGCAGAGCGCACGGAACGGAGCGCCTTCTCGTAATCCATGCGCAACGGGCCGACCAGGCTGACCGAGCCGAGCGTGCGATGCGCGACACCGTACGTCGCGCCGACCAGTGCAAGCTCACGAAGACCGGGCTGTTCGAGCTCCTCGCCGACGCGTGCGAACGGCCGCCGCGGATCGAGACGCTGCGCGAGGACGTCGAGCAGTGCCGCGCGCTTCTCGAGCGCCTCCATCAGGCTGCGATAGGCGCCGATCTCCTCCGCGCGCATCTCGTCGAGCAAGCCGGCGGTGCCGCCGACGAAGAGCCGCCGGTCGTCGTCGGCCGCCTGCTCGAATGCGCTGCGAATCACGAGCAGGAACGCACGCTCGCGCGGGCTGAGCCCCGGCTCCTCGAACGCGAGCTTCACCGCGCGCGAGCCGATGCGGGCGCCGGCGAGCCGCTCGTTCACGTAGTCGCCGGCCCACGTCACCAGCCCCGGGTCGACCGGCTGCGGGAACGCGAATCGGAGGTCGGTGACACCACCCGTCGACGTGATCACGACCACCATCACGATGTCCGGCTGGAGCAGGAGCACCTCGGCGTGCCGAACGGTCGCCGCCTGGAGCGGCGGCGCGGACACGAGCGCGAGCAGCCGCGTCACCTGGGAGAGCATCTCCGTCGTCGTCTGGAGCGCTTCCTCCACCTCGGCACGGGCGACCGGCAGCTCGAGCTCGAAGCCCGCCGAACGCGCCTCCGGGAGCGCGAGGAGCTCGTCGACGTAGAGCCTGTAGCCGGACTCGGTCGGCACGCGCCCCGCGGAGGTGTGCGGGTGCGTGAGCAGGGCGAAGCGCTCGAGCTCCGCCAGCTCGTTCCGCACCGTCGACGGCGAGAAGCCGAGCCCCGACCGCTCGACGAGCGTCTTCGAGCCGACCGGCTGCCCGGTCTGGACGTACTCCTCGACCACGAGGCGGAGGATGTCGCGTTGCCGCTCGGAGAGCAGAATGGCCATATCCGCTCCATGGTAGGCGGCGTCCCCGCCGTTCGGCGGTCAGGCGAGCAGGCGCGCCGTCAGGCCACCGCCGACAAAGCGCCCGCGCCGGGTCAGCTCGAGCGTTCCCTCGCCCCGCTTTGCAAGTCCGAGCGCCGCGTACCGGGCGACCTCCGCCGGGTCGAGCGTCTGCTCGAGCCCCGCAAGCGGCAGCGGCTCATCGAGGCGCAGGCCGAGCATCACCCGCTCGGTCGCGCGGGTCTCCGCCGGGAGCCGCTCGAGCTCCCGCGGCGGACGCTTGCGCTCGCGGAGGGCCGCGACATAGCGGGCAACCGACGGGCCGTTGCGCCAGCGCCGATTCTCGATTGTGCTTACCGCGCCCACGCCGATCCCGAGGTAGTCCCGTCCGAGCCAGTAGCCGAGGTTGTGCCGCGCCCGAAGGTCGCGCCCGGCGACGAGCTCGGGCGACCGGCAGAAGTTCGCCGTCTCGTACCAGCGGTACCCGGCGGCGGTCAGCGTCTCGACGACGCGCTCGAAGTAGCCCTCCATCGCGTCGGCCTGGCGCGCGAGCTCCGTCCCATGGGCGTGGGTGAAGCGGGTGCCGGGCTTCGCCTCCAGCTCGTACGCGGAGAGATGCTCCGGCTCGAGCGCCAGGGCCTCGGCGAGGTCGCGTGCGAGGTCGGCGGGCTCCTGGCCCGGGATCCCGTAGATGAGATCAAGCGAGATGTTGTCAATTCCGACATCGCGCAGAGCATAGAAGGCGTACCGGACGTCGTCCGGACAGGCAACGCGATCGAGCGTCCGCAGGAGGCGTGGCGAAAACGTCTGCGCGCCGAGGGAGACACGGTCGATGCGAGGGGCGAGGAGCTCGGCGAGCTCGGGCGTGACCGTCTCCGGGTTCGCCTCGATGGTCACCTCGGCCGCCCGCGGCAGTGCGTCGAGCAGGCGGGCGAGCTCGGCGGGCTCCGTCAGCGTCGGCGTGCCGCCGCCGAGATAGACACTCTCGAGCGCGCCGGCAAGCAGCGGCCGCTCGAGCTCCAGCTCGCGCAGGAGCGCGTCGACGTAGCCGGCGTGCTCGCCCGTGCGGCCGACGACGGTGACGAAGTCGCAGTAGCCGCAGCGCGACGAGCAGAACGGCAGGTGAACGTAGAGGTGGCGCGCGGCCATCAGCGCGGCTTGGATGTGTCGTTCAGGTTGAGCACCGCGAGGAAGGCCTCCTGCGGCACCTCCACTCCGCCCACCTGCTTCATCCGCTTCTTCCCCGCCTTCTGCTTCTCGAGCAGCTTGCGCTTGCGCGAGATGTCGCCGCCGTAGCACTTCGCGAGCACGTCCTTGCGCCGCGCCTTGACCGTCTCGCGCGCGATGATGCGC
>JAICTB010000108.1 GCA_025936595.1 Thermoleophilia bacterium
CACGGCGTGCACGATCCCTCGGCCCGTCCAGAAGCGGACCTCGAGCCCCTCGACGACGAGCAGGGGAGAGCGGGCCACTACGCCCGCCCTCTCAGCTTCGGGTCGAGCGCCTCGCGGAGCCCGTCGCCGATCAGGTTGAAGCCGAGCACGGAGAGCACGATCGCAACGCCGGGGAAGATGGCGAGGAACGGCGCCGTCTGCAGGTAGCGGACGGTGTCGGTGAGCATGTTGCCCCATTCCGGTGTCGAGGGGTCCTGCGGCCCGAGGCCGAGGAACCCGAGCCCGGCGGCGTCGATGATCGCGGTCGCGAGGGCGAGCGTGCCCTGCACGATCACGGGCGAGATCGCGTTCGGCAGCACGTGCGAGATGAGGATCGTCCGGCGCCGCACGCCGACTGCGCGCGCCGCGAGCACGAAGTCGTTCTCGCGCTGCGCGAGCACGGATCCGCGCAGCAGGCGCGTGAAGATCGGCACGTTGACGATGCCGATCGCGATCATCACCTGGAAGAGGCCCGGCCCGAGAAGCGCCACGATCCCGATCGCCATCAGGAAGCCGGGAATCGCCAGCATGATGTCCACGAGCCGCATCAGCAGGCTGTCGATCCAGCCGCCGAAGAAGCCGGAGATCGCTCCGATCACGATGCCGAGCGAGAGCCCGACGGACACGGAGACGATGCCGATCAGCAGGGAGAGCCGCGCTCCGTAGATGATGCGCGACAGCTCGTCGCGCCCGAGATCGTCCACGCCGAGCAGGTGATGGGCCGACGGGCCGGGGCAGCAGCCCTTGATGATCAGGTTGAGGTCCTGCGCGCGCGGATCGTGCGGCGCGAGCAACGGAGCGGCGAGCGCGACGAGGACGAAGATCGCGACGAGAACCGCGCCGACGATCGCGCCCGGATTGCGGCGGAGCCTCCGTAGTGCATCCGACCAGAGACCGGCGCCCGCCCCCTCGATCATCACCTCTCTCGACTCGAGCTCGGCGACGGACACGACCTACTTCCCTCCCAGACGGATGCGCGGATTGATGAGGCCGTACGAGATGTCGACCAGGAGGTTGACGAAGACGACGATGATCGCGACGAACAGGATCCCGCCCTGGATCACCGGGTAGTTCCGATCGCTGATCGCCTGCCGGAGCCACGAGCCGATGCCGGGATACGCGAACACCGTCTCGGTGAGGATCGCGCCCGAGAGCAGAAGCCCAACCTGCAGGCCGACGATCGTCGAGACGGGGAGGAGCGCGTTGCGCAGCACGTGCCTGAGATCGACGATGCGCGGCGCAAGCCCCTTCGCGCGCGCCGTCCGGATGTAGTCCTCGTTCTGCACGTCGAGCACAGCCGCACGCGTGATGCGCGTGATCACCGCGAGCGGGATCGAGCCGAGCGCGACCGCCGGCAGGATCAGGTGCTGCACAACGTCCCAGAGCGCGCCCATGTTCCCCGCGAGGAGCGCATCGAGGATGTAGAAGTTCGTCGGGTGCGGGATGTTGATCAGCACCGAGATCTGACCGACAGTCGGGAGCCATCCGAGGCGCACGGCGAAGACGTACTTGAGGATCAGCGCGAGGAAGAAGATCGGGATCGAGATCCCGAAAAGCGAGATCCCGAGCGAGACATGGTCGAAGACGGTTCGGTGTCGTTTCGCGGCGAAGAACCCGAGCGGGATCCCGATCAGGATCGAGAACAGCGCGGCCGCGATCGACAGCTCGACGGTCGCGGGAAACCGCTGCCCGATCTCCGTCAGGACCGGCTGCCGCGTCGTGATCGACGTGCCGAGCTTCAGCTGGGACGTCTCCTTCAGGTAGCGCCAGTACTGGACGTAGATCGGCTTGTCGAGGCCGTACTGGTGGTTGATCTGGTGAATCGTCTGCGGCGTCGCCCGCTCGCCGAGGAGGGCCTGCGCCGGGCTACCCGGCAGAGCCCTGATCCAGACGAACACGAGGATCGACAGGCCGAGCAGGATCGGGACGAGCAAGAGGAGACGGCGAACGACGAACCGGAGCATCTGGCTACGGGGATCCCTTTCGGCTGCGGTGGGAGAGGCCTCGGGGGGCCGGCGCGCGGCCGGCCCCCCGAGCGGTCAGAGCGATCTAGCCGACCGACACGCTGGAGAAGAGCTGAATGTCGACCGGGCTCGGGACGTAGCCGGTCACGTTCTTCGTGAACGCGAGCGCCGGGCTCGTGTGCACGTACGGCACGCCTGGCAGGAAGTCCATCAGCATGCGGTTCGCCTGCTGATAGAGGGCGATCCGCTTCGAGAGCGTCGGCTCGTCGCGCGCCTTCGTCAGGATGCTGAAGATCGCCTTGTTGTGGAAGCCCCACTGATTCTGCGGCGTGCGGAAGAAGACGCCGTCGAAGTCGTCGGGGTCGCCGAAGTCGCCGGTCCACCCGTACAGGTACACCTGCGCCTTGCCATCCTGGACGCCGCCGAGATAGTCGGGGTTCCAGGGGGCCGCGTGCGGGACTACCTTGAACCCGGCCTTCGTCAGGCTCGCCGAGAACGCCTGGAAGTTCTTCGTCGGGTCGGGCATGTACGGGCGTGAGACGCTCGTCGGATACCAGAAGCTGATCTTCACCGGCAGTTTCAGGCCGGCCGCCTTGAGCAGTGCCCTCGACTTCGCCGGGTTGTACGCGTAGGTCTTGACGTTCTTCGCGTAGCCGAAGAGGCTCGGCGGCTGGAACTCCTTCGCGACGACGCCGCGCCCGCCGTAGAACGCGTTCACGACCGACTGGCGGTCGAGGCCGTATGCGACGGCCTGACGCACCTTCAGGTTGTTCATCGGCGCAATCGACTGGTTCATGCCGACGATGCCGACGTTGAACGGCGGCCGCGAGAGCAGCTTCAGGTTGCCGTCGCTCTTGATCGTCGAGATGTCCTGCGGCTCGACGAGGTCGTAGCCCTGGATCTCACCGTTCTGCAGCGCTTGCAGCCGGGCCGCGTTGTCCGCGATCGGGCGGAAGATCAGCGTGCTGAGGTGGGCGGGCTTGCCCCAGTAGTTCGGGTTGCGGACGAGGACGAGCTTGTCGCCGCGCGTCCACGACTGCAGCATGAACGGGCCCGTGCCGGTCGGATGCGCCGTCGCATACGTGCCGGTCGGGTGGAACACGCCGTCGGCATCGACGGAGCCCTGGTTCGCACCGTACTTCGCCATGGCCGTCGGGCTCTCCATGAAGAACGACGGAAGCGAAAGTGCGCCGAGGAACGATGCCGACGCAGAGGTGAGGTTGATCGTCGCGGTCGAAGCGTTGACGACCTTGCAGCTCTTGAACAGGCTGCCCTTCGGCGCGCCCGACTTCGGGTCGTAGGTCTTGAACCCGCCGAACACGGTCTGCCAGTAGTAGGTGGCACTCGGATTCTGGAACGACCCGGTGAAGTTGTACCAGCGGTTGAAGTTGGCGCACACCGCCGAGGCGTTGAACGGCGTCCCGTCGCTGAACTTGACGCCCTTGCGCAGCGAGAACGTCCACGACTTGCCTCCCGCGGACGCCTTCCAGCTCGTCGCGAGTGACGGGACGACATTCGTCGTTCCGGGCTTGAGGGCGACGAGCCCCTCGTAGATCTGGATGATGACGCGGCCGGACTCGCCGTCCGAGATCAGCGCACCGTCGAGTGCCACTGGATCAGCCGAGGATCCGAACACGAGCGTGTCGCTCGCAGACTTGTGGCTCCTCGCGCCGTACGCAACAGCGACGACGACGAGTGCCAGGAGGCCAAGGACGATCGAGGCCCTCGAGAGTTTGCGCATATCCCGTCCTTTCGTGGGTCGAGGCGGCGGCGCCGCAGCGCCAGTATGACCCACCGGCGCCGTGCAATCTAGTGAAAACTGATGCCTGTGGCGGTCAAAACCTCCCTGGGTGCGACCGAGCTCGCGGAGCTCGGCGAGCTCCTGCGCATCCCGAGCGTGAGCTCCGACCCGGACCACGCAGGCGACATGCACGCGGCCGCGGCGTGGATCGCGGAGTTCGTCGAGCGAGCCGGGGGAGAAGCGACGCTGCTGCAGCAGGCCGGCCGTCCGCTCGTCGACGGTCTGATCCCCGCGAGCCGCGACGCAGACTCGGCGCCGGTCGTCCTCTGCTACGGCCACTACGACGTGCAGTCGCCGGTCCCCCTCGACGCGTGGACGAGCGATCCCTTCGCTCCGGAGGTCCGCGACGGCTGGCTCTACGCCCGCGGGGTCGCCGACGACAAGGGACAGCTCTGGGCGCTCCTGCGCGCTGCGGCCGACCTCGCGGCCGAGGGCGCGCTTCCGGTCAACGTTCGCTTCTGCTGCGACGGCGAGGAGGAGATCGGCGGCATGTCGATCGTCGAGTTCCTCGAAGCACATGCGGGCGACGCGAAAGCGTGCGTGATCTTCGACACGGCGATGCTCGACGAGGAGACGCCGGTCTTCACGATCGCGACGCGCGGGACCCTCTATCTGCACGTAGAGGTGAGAACCGGCGCGCGCGACCTGCACTCCGGTGTGTACGGGGGCGTCGCTCTCAACGCGCTGCACGTCCTCACCGCGGCGCTTGCGAACGTCCTCCAGCGAGACGGCCGCCTCCCGCATCCGCTGCAGGCGGGCGTGCTCCCACCTTCCGAGGCGGAGCTTCGCGAGTGGCGTTCGCTGCCGGCCGGCGGCGCCGTGCTCGCCTCGCAGGGCGCCGCAACGGCGGATCGCCGCGCGGCCGAGGAGTTCTACCTCCGCACCTGGGCTCTGCCGTCGCTCGATGTCAACGGCATCGAGGGCGGGTCCCCGGTGCTGCAGAAGACGATCGTCACCGCCGCGGCGCGCGCGAACCTCTCGATGCGCCTCGCTCCGGGACAGACGGTCGAGGAGGTCGCCCCGATCGTCGAACGCCTCCTCCGGCAGGACGTGCCGGACGCCGCGCAGCTGAGCATCGAGGTCGTTGCGTCATGCGATCCCGGCCTCGTCCCTGCCGACTCGCGCGCTGTGGCGCTCGCCGCCGACGCCTTCGAGCGCGCGACTGGGCGGCGGCCGCTGCTCCTTCGGAGCGGCGGCTCGCTGCCGATCGTCCCGCTGCTCGAGCGCCTCGCGATCCCCGCCGTCGTCACCGGGTTCGACGTTCCCTCGGGGAACATCCACGCACCGAACGAGCGCATGCTCCTGACGCATCTCGCGCTCGCGCGCGCCACGGCGAGGGAGATCTTCCTCGCGTTCGCGGATCTCTGATCCGCCCGCTTGACGCGTCCGTCGCTCGCACTACTGTCCTAAAAGGACATGCGGCGTCCTGCGGTCGTCATCGGCGTGCTCGTGCTCGGCCTCCTGGCGGCGGGCGTCGGCCTCTCCGCTACGAATCATCGTTCACCCTGTCATTCGTCGCACAGCTGCCCCTCCGATCATCATTCCTACGTCTGGTACGACGCTGCCGGGCAGGGCTGGGACTGCGCGAAGCCGGGTGCGCCCGAGGTGACCTCCGCCGACACGCAGACGATCTTCTACGGCGGGCTGCGCTACCTCTGCCACGCCGCCGGCGGCACGCACACGGCGACGTGCGGCACCGAAGCCTGGGCGGAGAAGACGCTCAGCGACCCTGGCGCGGTCGAGGTCGACTACGTGCCGCGCTCGTCGAGCGTCCACGCGCTGCGGGGCCTCAGGCCGCCGGGCCGTCTCGGGACGCGCATGCCGGGTGCCGAGATGCACGCCTACCGCATCCACGTGCGGTTGGTCCTGCAGAAGCTCGAGTCCGACTCGGACGTGCACCTTGTCGTCGCCGATCCAGCGACGGGACAGACGATGATCGCCGAGCTACCGAGCCCGCGCTGCGTGGGCGCAGCGCCGGGGCCCGCGGCGAAGATGCGCTCGGCGCGCGCGGCGCTTGCCGCCTACTGCGGCGCGCCGACGACGCGGTTCACGCGGTTGCGCGGGACGGCGACGCTCACCGGCATAGCGTTCTTCGACTTCGAGCACGGACAGCGCGGTCACGCGCCGAACCTCGTCGAGCTGCACCCCGTGCTGGCGCTCAGTCCGGGTCGGGGACGCTGCTGACGTAGTTCGTGTGCAGCACGTGGAGCGCCTCGGGCAGGTCCGGCGACGTCAGCGCCTCCTTGTGCAGGAACCCGACGGCGCCCGCGGCATCGGCGCGCGCGACGTCCGCGTACTCGTCGGAGCCGGTGTAGATGACGACGTGCTGTCCCGCGTCGCGCGCGTGGATCGCACGCGTCGCCTCGATGCCGTCGCGGCCGGGCATGCCGATGTCCATCAGGACGAGGTCGGGTGCATGCTCTTCGCACAGGCGCACGGCGTCGTCGCCGTCGCGCGCGTGGCCGACGACGATGAACCGGCCGTCGCCGTCCAGCAGCTGCTCGACCATCGTCGCGAGTCGTTCGTCGTCCTCGGCGATCAGGATGCGGAGAGGTATCTCGGCCACGAAGCCGGGAGCCTGCCACAAGCCCCCGTAGGATGCGGCAGTGATCATCGACGGGCACAACGACCTCGTCCTGCGTCGCTGGCGCGGCGAGCCGTCGCCGCATCTCGATCTCGACGCGGCGCTCGCGGCTGGGTTCGCCGGCGGGTTCTTCGCGCTGTACATTCCCTCGCCGCACCCGCCCGACCCGACGGAGATCCCGTACGCGCTCCCGCTGCCGGAGTCGATTCCGTTCGAGGAAGCGGCACGCATCGCGGACGAGCTCTTCGACACGCTCTGCGGGCTGCCCGTCGCCCGCGCCAGGTCGGCCGACGACTTTCGTGCAGGCCGGATCACGGCGATCGTGCACATGGAGGGCGCCGAGGCGATCGCGGCAGACCTCTCGAATCTCGAGCAGTGGTACGGCCGCGGCCTGCGCTCGATCGGCCCGGTCTGGTCGCGCGCGAACGCGTTCGCCTCCGGCGTGCCGTTTCGCTTTCCCTCGACGCCGGACATCGGTCCGGGCCTGACCGATGCCGGGTGCGCGCTCGTTCGTGCGTGCAACGAGCTCGGGATCCTCGTCGACCTCTCGCACCTGAACGAGGCGGGGTTCTGGGACGTTGCGCGTTTGTCCGACGCGCCGCTCGTCGCCACGCATTCGAACGCGCACGCGCTCTGCGCCGCCTCCCGTAACCTGACCGACGCGCAGCTTGCCGCGATCCGCGACTCGGGCGGGGTCGCGGGCGTCAACTTCGCGGTCACCTTCCTGCGGGAGGACGGCATGCAGGTTGTCGACACACCGCTCTCGGAGATCGTCCGTCACGTCGCCTATCTCACCGAGCGCATGGGCATCGACCATGTCGCGCTCGGCTCCGACTTCGACGGAGCGGTCGTCCCGGACGAGCTCGGCGGCGCGGCCGGCCTGCCGAAGCTCGTCGGCGCGCTGCACGACGCCGGCTTCGACGACGCGGCGCTCGCGAAGATCACGCACGAGAACTGGCTGCGGATCTTCCGTGCGACCTGGCGCTGAGCTTCCTACACGACGCGCCGGGCGAAGAAGCCGCGTGCTTTCATCGTCAGGACGAGCACGCCGTTCTGGTTGAAGACCTCGTTCGTCGTGAACACGGTGCCGCGGTTCGCGTTCGTCGACGACGGCTGCACGTCGGTGATCGTCGTGCGGCCGCTCAGGGTGTCGCCCGGCCGCACGGG
>JAICTB010000277.1 GCA_025936595.1 Thermoleophilia bacterium
AGCACGTCCATCCCTTTCACCGTCCCTTCCCGTGGCGCCTCGCCGTCCTCGCCGCCTGCGCCGTCGTGTTCCTCACCCTGCTCACGCTCGTCGGAATGCGGATTGTTCGCGACCATCAGGCGGCCGCACGTCCGCTAGCAGCTACTGGCCGTAGCTCGAGAGGGCAGGTCGTTGCGCTGCGGCCGCGGTCGCGGGTCTCGGTGCTCGTGCTCAACGGCAACGGGACGTCGGGCGTGGCGGGCTCGACGGCGAGCCGGCTGCTCGGCCGCGGCTACGCCTCGGCGACGGCGACCAACGCCGCAAACGACGGCTACGCGACCTCGCTCGTCCTTTACCGCCCGGGCTGGGCAGGCGAGGCCGACCGGCTCGCGAAGGACGTAGGGATCAAGGTCGTGGCGGCGCTCGACGGGCGTCTACCGGCGGGATCCGCACGCGCTCAGCTCGTTCTGATCCTCGGCGCGAACTAGCTCCGGAAGCCACTTTCTGTTCCGTCCGATGCTGGGTCTACGGTCCCGTTCCCCGTCGGAGGATTCGCGTGCCGGCGGTGCGGTCGGAAGGCAGTCGGCGACTAGGATTGGAGAGGGGAAGATGGCAAGCGTCGAGCAAGTTCAGGGCAGCGATACGACGGCCGAAGAGGTCGTGAATACGGTCGTCGAGGAGGGCGCCCGGCTCGGCGTGAAGCGGTTCTTCACGATCCCCGGTCGCGATCCGTTCGACGAGATCGAGTGGGAGACGCGCGACGCGATCATTCCCGGCCGCGACGGTCCCGCCTTCGAGCAGCGCGGCGTCGAGTTCCCGAAGTTCTGGTCGCAGACCGCGACGAACATCGTCGCGCAGAAGTACTTCCGCGGTCGGCTCTCCTCGCCGGAGCGCGAGGCGAGCGTGAAGCAGATGATCGGCCGCGTCGTCGACACCGTCGTCGCCTGGGGTAAGGAGGGCGGCTACTTCGCCGACACCGACGAGGCCGACACGTTCGAGGCCGAGCTGAAGGCGATCCTGGTCAACCAGTACGCCTCGTTCAACAGCCCGGTCTGGTTCAACGTCGGCTTCGAGGCTGCGCCGCAGTGCTCGGCGTGCTTCATCCTCTCGATCGACGACTCGATGGAGGCGATCCTCGACTGGATCCGCCGCGAAGGCGTCATCTTCCGCGGCGGCTCGGGCTCGGGCGTCAACCTCTCCCGGCTTCGCTCCTCGAAGGAACAGCTCTCCAAGGGCGGCTACGCCTCCGGCCCCGTCTCCTTCATGCGCGGCGCCGACGCCTCCGCCGGCACGATCAAGTCCGGCGGCAAGACGCGGCGCGCGGCGAAGATGGTCGTCCTCGACGTCGACCATCCCGACGTCGAGGAGTTCATCTGGTGCAAGGCCAAGGAGGAGCGCAAGGCTCGCGTCCTCGAGGCGAACGGCTACGACATGTCGCTCGACTCGCCCGACTGGGCCTCGATCCAGTACCAGAACGCGAACAACTCCGTCCGCGTCAGCGACGCCTTCATGGATGCTGCGGCGAAGGACGAGGAGTTCAACCTCACCGCCCGCACCGACGGCACCGTTCTCGAGACGAAGGACGCGCGCGATCTGCTGCGTCAGATTGCGGCGGCAGCGTGGGAGTGCGCAGACCCGGGCGTCCAGTACGACACGACGATCAACTCGTGGCACACGCTCCCGAATACGGGCCGTATCAACGCGTCGAACCCGTGCTCGGAGTACATGTCGATCGACGACTCGGCGTGCAACCTCGCCTCGCTCAACCTGATGAAGTTCCGGCGGGAGGACGGCGAGCTCGACGTCGAGGCGTTCGAGCACGCGGTCGATGTCGTCTTCCTCGCCCAGGAGATTCTCGTCGGCTACTCGTCCTATCCGACGCCGGAGATCGGGCAGAACGCGAAGCGGTTCCGCCAGCTCGGGCTCGGCTACGCGAACCTCGGCGCGCTGCTCATGGCGCGCGGGCTGCCGTACGACTCCGACGAGGGTCGCGCGTACGCGGCGGCCATCACCGGACTCATGACCGGCCGCGCGTACCGCAAGTCGGCCGAGATCGCGGCGCGGATGGGGCCGTTCCACGGCTATCAGACCAATCGGGCCCCGATGATCGGCGTGATCGCCAAGCA
>JAICTB010000229.1 GCA_025936595.1 Thermoleophilia bacterium
ATCGGCCGGGAGCTCGAGCTCTCACATGCCGAGCTGGAGCTGCTCGGCTACGCCGCGCTCTTCCACGACATCGGCAAGCTCGGCATCCCGGACGCGATCCTGCTCAAGCCGGCGAACCTGAGCCCGACAGAGTGGGTCGTGATGGCGAGTCACGCCGCGGAGGGCGCGTCGATCATCAACCGGCTCGGCTTCCTGAGCGACGCCGTCCCGGCGATCCGCCACCATCACGAGCGCTTCGACGGCACCGGGTACCCGGACCACCTGGCGGGCGATGACATCCCGCTCGGCGCGCGGATCATCCACGTCGCGGACGCCTACGACTCGATGCTCACGACCCGCGTCTACCGCCCGGCACGCCCCGCGAACGCCGCTCTCGCCGAGCTGCGCGCGAACGCCGGCACCCAGTTCTGCCCGCGTTGCGTGGGCGCGCTCGAGGCGATCGTGACGGCGGAGCTCGAAGCCGATCAGCCGTACTCGCTCGTCGACTAGGAACGGACGTTCTAGCGCCTGTTTGCGCTTTCTCTCGTTCGCTCTACCATATTTGCCATGGCGCGGAAACCGTATCGTGCGGTGGCGCAGATCGACCCGCAGGCTCTCGCCGCCTTCCAGGCGGGGATCCGGCGCCGCTACTCCGACGCGCAGATCCTCGAGGCGCTGCGTGCGTCCGCGGAACGTCTCGGGCGCTCGCCGACGATGAAGGAGTTCGCGGGCGACCCTGCGGCCGGCATGCATCCGCAGACGGTGATCGAGCACTTCGGGACGTGGAACGCGGCCAAGCGCGCCGCCGGGCTGCTGCCACGGCGCTTCGCGACCCGCGAGGAGCTCGTCGAGCAGCTGGCGCGACTCGGCCGCGAGCTGGGGCGGACCCCGACGGCGCACGACATCCGTGAGCGCCGGGGGACGATGCCGTCGACCTCGCTCTACTGGCACACGTTCGGCTCGCTCGCGACGGCGCTGCGCGAGGCCGGGTTCGACGTGGCGGTGGGGGAGGAGCGGCTCGAGCGAGCCCTCGCGCAGGGCTGTGAGCTCGCGCGCCGGATCGGGCGGCTGCCGAAGTTCGGCGACTGGCAGGCGGCACGTCGCGCCGACCCGGGCCTGCTCACCGAGTGGCAGGTGTACCGCATGTTCGAGGCGCGCCGCGGCGCCTGGGCGACGTTCCAGTTCCTGCTGCGCGAGCGGCTGCTCGAGGAAGGATCGAGCGTCGAGGCGGACGGCTCGGTTTCTTAGACGACAGCGGCGAGCGCAGCGAGGCGCGTCAGGCAGAACTCCCGCTCACCCGGCGCGCGAACGGCGGGGAGCGGATCCACCTCGTGGTAGTCCAGGTCGGGCCGGAACCGCCTGCGGCCCGCGATCTTCCCGCCCGCGAGCGCGAGCCACGTCCCCTCCGGCAGCTCCCGCTTGCGCAGCTTGACGCTGCAGTAGCGCTCGGTCACCTCGAGCGCGAGCTTCGTCGAGGCGAAGAAGACGCCCTCGCGCGCGTGGCCGACCCACAGCGGCCTGCCGCTCCCGCGCGCCACGAAGACCGTCCCCGGCTCGCGTTCGTCGAGCCATGCCGTCGCCATCGCACCGCGCAAGTGCTCGAGGGCGCGCGCGTCGTTGCGCGAGTGCGCGGCGACCGCGAAGATCGCCTCCGAGTCGACGGTCATCCGCGGCTCGGAGCGGGCGCAGGCGTGGGGGGCAAGGAGCTCGTCGTCGTTCGTGATGATCCCGTTGTGGATCCCGACGACCGGTCCATGCCGGACGGGGTGGTTGTTGGCGGCGATCGACGGGTGGCCTTTCGTGTAGTCGCGGACGTGGACGAGCAGCTGATTCGTCTCCTCGGGCACGGAGACGCGGTCGAGGAGCTGCGAGGCGGGCGTCCGCTGCTTGACCACGGTCGCGTAGACATCGCCCGGTGCACGGTAGGCATAGCCGACTGCGTCGGCGCCGCGCTCGGCGATCGCCGCGAGGAGCGACTGCGCAGCGAGCGTCCGCTCCAACCTGGAGCCCGGACGAAGGCTGTATCCCGCAATGCCGCACATCGGACGTTCCTCGGTTTAGACGGTCGATCGGACGAGAGGTTGAAGGCCCGCCGTTTTCTTTACAGCTCAAGGCCGCGCCTCCTGCCGCCGATAGAGAGCCTGTGGAGAACCCGCTTCCCGAGGCGTCGCCGGAAGTCGACACGACCGACGTCGCGCTCGGCCTCCTGCCGGCGCTCGACGAGATCCTCGACGACGTCGAAGAGGAGCCCGACAACGCGACGCTCAGCGAGGACGAGCGGCTCCAGACCTCCGATCCGCTGAAGCTCTATGTCCGCCAGATCGGCGACGGCCGCCTGCTCACGCCGTCCGAAGAGCGCGAGCTCGCCCGCCGCAAGGACCTCGGCGACGAGGACGCGAAGCGCCGGCTGATCGAGTGCAACCTGCGGCTCGTGATGTCGATCACGCGGAACTACACGAAGGCCGGCGTGCCGCTCCTCGACCTGATCCAGGAGGGCAATCTCGGCCTCATCCGGGCGGTCGAGAAGTTCGACTACAAGCTCGGCTTCAAGCTCTCGACCTACGCCACCTGGTGGATCCGGCAGTCGGTCACGCGCGCACTCGCCGACCAGGGGCGGACGATCCGCCTGCCGGTGCACGTCGCAGAGCAGGTGCGGCGCGTGCAGCGCTCACGCCGGCAGCTCGCACAGAAGCTCAACCGCGACCCGTCGGTCGAAGAGATCGCCAGGGATTCAGGCTTCACGGAGGCGCGCATCCGCGAGCTCTTCGACCTCGTCGAGGACCCGCTCTCGCTCGAGACGCCGGTCGGCGACGGTGAGAGCATGGTCGCGGACATGGTCGAGGACACGCATTCCGAGTCTCCCGACGGCGCGACCGCGGACCACGCACGCACCGCGGAGCTCACGGCAGCGATCGAGCGGCTCGACCCGCGCCAGAAGTACGTCGTGCTCCGCCGCTTCGGCCTCGACGGCCAGCCGTCGCAGACGCTCGAGGAAGTGGGGGGCGACCTCGGCATCACGCGCGAGCGCGTCCGCCAGCTCGAGACGCGCGCGCTGCGCGAGCTGCGCACGGTCGCGCCCGGACTGCAGCTCTACCTGCAGAGTTAGTCGTCAGCCGCTCAGAGGTTCGCGACCGCTTCCATCTCGTGGAGCGACGCGAGGCGCTTCAGCGCCTCGACCTCGATCTGGCGGACGCGCTCGCGCGTGAGGCCGAGGCGGCGGCCGATCTCCTCGAGCGTCTTCGGGTCGGCGTCGGCGAGGCCGTAGCGGAGAACGACGACGTCGCGGTGGCGTTCCGGCAACGCGCGCAGCGCAGTCGCGAGCGTCTGCGAGCGCAGTGAGTCCTCGACCTGCTCCTCCGGCAGCGGCCCCTCGCCGGCGACGAAGTCCCCGAGCACCGCTTCGTCCGCCTCGCCGACCGGCGCGTCGAGCGAGGTCGATGCGCGCGCGGCGGCCTTCACCTCCTTCGCCTGCTGCAACGGCAGGTTCGCCTCCTCGGCGATCTCCTCGAGGCTCGGCTCGCGGCCGAGCACGGCCCAGAGCTGCCGCTCGGCGCGGTTCATCTTCTGCATGCGCTCGACGATGTGAACCGGCATCCGGATCGTGCGCGCCTTGTCCGCGAGCGCGCGCGCGACCGCCTGGCGGATCCACCACGTGGCGTAGGTCGAGAACTTGTAGCCGCGGCGCCAGTCGAACTTCTCGACGGCGCGGATCAGGCCGAGCGTGCCTTCCTGGATCAGGTCGAGGAA
>JAICTB010000083.1 GCA_025936595.1 Thermoleophilia bacterium
CGTCGAGCTGCACCACCCGGCGAAGCTCGACGCACCCTCGGGCACGGCCAAGCTGACGGCAGAGCGACTGGGCGGCGACGTGCCGATCCACTCGGTGCGCCTGCCCGGGCTACTCGCCCATCAGGAAGTGCTGCTCGGAGGGCCCGGGCAGGTGCTGACGATCCGCCACGACGCCACCTCCCGCGAGGCGTACACCCCGGGGGTGCTGCTCGCGCTCGACCGCCTCTCGTCCCTTCGGCCCGGCGTCACCATCGGGCTCGATGCGCTCCTCTGAATTATCCTCCGGGAATGCTCGGCAGCGTCCTGACCGCGATCGTCACGCCGTTCCGCGAGGACGAGTCGATCGACTTCGACTGCTTCCAGCGGCTCGCACGGCATCTCGTCGAGCACGGCTCCGACGGCGTCGTGGTCGCGGGAACGACGGGCGAGAGCCCGAATCTCACCGACGAGGAGCGGCTCGACCTGATTCGCGCCGCGATCGAGGCGGTGGGGGACGACGCGACCGTCGTTGCCGGCACCGGCACGTATTCGACGGCACACTCGATCCACCTCAGCGAGCGGGCGGTGGAGCTCGGGGCCGACGCGCTGCTCGTCGTCACGCCCTACTACAACAAGCCGCCGCAGCGTGGGATCGTTGCCCACTTCGAGGCGATCGCCCGCGCGAGCGACAAGCCGATCGTCGTCTACAACATCCCCGCCCGCGTCGTCATCAACATCGAGCCGGAGACGATCTCCCGGCTCGCACAGATCGAGGCGGTCCGCGCGGTGAAGCAGGCAAACGACGACCTAGCGCAGGCAAAGCACATCGTCGATAGCGGCCTCGATCTCTACGCCGGCGACGACAACCTGATCCAGCCGTTCCTCGAGCTCGGCGGTGTCGGCGGTGTGTGCGTCCACACGCACGTGGTCGGCCCGCAGGTCGCCGAGCAGGTACGGGCTGCGCGCTCCGGGGATCTCGAGCGCGCGCGGGCGATCGACCGCGAGCTGCAGCCGAGCTACGACCTGTTGAAGGCGGCGCCGAATCCCATCGCGATCAAGGCCGCGCTCAACCTGCTCGGCCACGCCGTCGGCGGGCATCGCCTGCCGCTCGTGCCGCCGACAGAAGGCGAGCTCGCCGAAGTACGGAGCTGCCTCGAGCGGCTCGGCCTGCTCGTCGCCGCATGAGATAGCCTCTCGCGATCCGCGGCGACGGAGAGTGACGCCTCCCGAGCGGATCGACGCGGCCCGCGTCAAGGGCCGGTAGAGGCCGTTTCGACGGCGAAGTGCGGTGGCACCGCGGGGTTCGCCTCCCGCCCGCACCCCCAGGCGAGGTTTCGAGGGGAGGTGCCACGGATGGAACGCATTCTCACGAGTGAGCTCGCGGCGCATGTCGGCGAGCACGTCATGCTTCGCGGCTGGCTGCAGCGCGAGCGCCGGTTGTCGCGGGTCGCTTTCCTTGTCCTGCGCGACCGAGCGGGAACGGCGCAGATCGTGCTCGACGAAGAGACAACGCTCGCTCCCGAGTCGGTGCTCGAGGTGACCGGCAGCGTGGTGGAGAACGCACAGGCACCGCACGGCGTCGAGATCCGCGCATCGACGGTTACGGCGCTCGCCGCGCCGAGCGAGCCGCTGCCGCTCGAGCTGCATCGTCCCGAGCCTCGAGAGGCGCTCCCCACACGGCTGGACAACGCCGCTCTCGCCTTGCGCCACCCGGCGGTGCGCGAGCGGTTTCGGCTCGCGGCCCGGGCGGTCGACGCGTTTCGCTCGAGGCTTCGCGAGCTCGGGTTCACGGAGATCCACACGCCGAAGATCGTCGCCACGGCGACGGAGGGCGGAGCGAACGTGTTCCGTCTCGACTACTTCGGCCGCGATGCCTACCTCGCACAGAGCCCGCAGTTCTACAAGCAGACGATGGTCGGAGTCTTCGAGCGCGTGTTCGAGACAGGCCCGGTGTTTCGGGCAGAACCGCACGACACCGGCAGGCACCTGGCCGAGTACGTGTCGCTCGACGCCGAGCTCGGCTTCATCGACGACCATCGAGATGTGATGGCGGTGGTCGAGACGTGTGTCTCCTCGATGCTCGCGGCTGCCGGGCTCGAGCCGCCGGGCTTGATCCCGGTCGTGCGCTTCGAGGACGTGCGGACCGGGTCGGAGCCGGACCTCGCGCCGGACGACGAACGCCGGATCTGCCGCCAGCACGGCGAGCTCGTCTTCGTCGAGGGCTACCCGACGGCGAAGCGGCCGTTCTACACCCACCCGGACCCGGACCGGCCGCAGTGGTCGCGCAGCTTCGACCTCCTGTACCGCGGCGTCGAGATCGTCACGGGCGGCCAGCGCCTGCACCGCTACCCCGATTACGTCGCCGAGCTCGCGACAAGAGAGATCGACGCATCGCCGTTCAGCGGCTACCTCGACGCCTTCAGGTGGGGAATGCCGCCGCACGGCGGTTTCGCACTCGGCCTCGAGCGGTTCACGGCACAGGTGCTCGGCGCGACGAATGTGCGGGAGACAACGCTGTTCCCGCGGGACCGGACGCGGCTCAGCCCGTGACCGCCCTACACTGCGGAGCCTATGGCTGACGTACTGCGCGTGATCCCGCTCGGCGGGCTCGGTGAAGTGGGGAAGAACATGACGGTCTACGAGACCGGCGACGATGTCATCGTCGTCGACGCCGGGATGGCCTTCCCGCGCGACGAGCACCTCGGCGTGGACGTGATCCTGCCGGACTTCGGCTACCTGCGCGACAAGCACGTCCGCGCGGTCGTGCTCACGCATGCACACGAGGACCACGTCGGGGCGCTGCCGTTTCTGATGCGGGAGATTCGGGTGAACGAGATCTGGGCGACGCGGCTGACGCTCGGCCTCGTCAAGTCCAAGCTCGACGAGCACGGGCTCCTGCGCGCCGCCGAGCTGCGCGAGGTCGATCCCGAAGGCGGGCCGGTCGAGCTGGGCCCGTTCCGGCTCGAGTTCATCCGCATGGCGCACTCGATCCCCGACGCCGTCGGCATTGCGATCGAGACCGGGGCCGGCCGCGTCTTCCACTCCGGCGACTGGAAGCTCGACCACACGCCCGTCGACGGGTTGCGTACGGACGTCGGGCGGCTTGCAGAGCTCGGCAATCGCGGTGTCGACCTCCTCTGCGGCGACTCCACCAACGCGGAGCGGCCCGGCTTCACGCGATCCGAACGTGTCGTCGGCGAGGCGTTCCGGCAGATCATCCCGGCCCGGAGCGGCCGCATTCTCGTCTCGAGCTTCGCGTCGAACATCCACCGTATGCAGCAGGCGATCGACGTCGGCGTCGACTGCGGCCGCAAGGTCGTCGTCGTCGGCCGCTCGATGCGGCGGAACATGAACGTCGCGCGGAACCTCGGCTACGTCAGCGTGCCGGACGACATTCTGGTCAAGCCGGCCGACCTCGACGACGTGCCGCCGGGAGAGCAGCTCGTGATCTGCACCGGATCGCAGGGCGAGCCGCTCTCGGCGCTGACGCGCATCGCCTACAACGATCATCCGGCGATCAAGGTGGAGCTCGGCGACACCGTGATCATCTCGGCGCGGCCGGTGCCGGGCAACGAGCTGCGCGTGCACGATGCGATCAACCGGCTGACGCGCAACGGCGCCGAGGTGCTGCACGAGGAAAACGCCGACGTGCACGTGTCGGGCCACGCGTGCGCGGAGGAGTTGCGCACGCTGCTCAGCCTCCTGCGTCCGAAGGCGGTCATGCCGATCCACGGCGAGTACCGGATGCAGGCCGCCCATGCGCGACTCGCGCGCGAGGCGGGGGTTCCGGCGGGCTCGATCGTGATCGCAGAGAACGGCGACGTCGTTGAGCTGTCGAGCTCCGGCGCGCGGATCGTCGATCACATCGATTCCGGCGTCACGTATGTCGACGGGCTCGGCGTGGGGGACATCTCCGACGTCGCGCTGCGCGACCGGCGACACATGTCGGAGGACGGCGTGCTGATCGTCGTCGCGACGCTGTCCGACGGCGCTGCCTCCGCGCCCGAGCTGATCACGCGCGGGTTCGCGGACACGGACGAGCTGCTCTCGGAGATGCGCGAGGAGGCGCACGAGATCGTCAGGGAGCTGCTGGCCGACGACATTCGCGAGATCAAGCTGCTCCAGGAGCACATCCACGACGGGCTCGGCCAGCTGATCTACGACCGCACCCGAAGGCGCCCGATGATCCTGCCGGTCGTCGTGGAAGTATGAGCACACCATTAGGGACCCGCCCCGAGTGGGCGGAAGTGATCGTCGAGCACGCGGCGGAGGACGCGACGGCGCGCCGGCTGATCGGACAGCTCGTTGCCGTCGAGGTCGCGTCGCTCGCGTTCTGCCGGCTGCTCGAGCGGTGGGCGCGAGGCGACGCGGATCCCAGCACGCCCGGCCGCCGCCAGGCGGCGCTGCGCCGCGCGGCCGACAGGGTCGAGACGGCGCTGGCCGGTCTCGAGCAGCCGCTCGGCCGGTACCTGCTCGAGCTGGAGGCGGACTCGGCCGAGGGGCGTTCGTGGTTCGGCGAGCCCAGCCGCGCGGAGCTCGTCGACTGGGAGCCCGTACTCGACCGGGCGGGCGTGAAGCTCGCAGCGCACCGGGTCGCCGCCGCGTACCTGGAGCTCGCTGTGCTCGTGCGTGCGCTGGAAGGGCTGTCGTCCCAGGTGCGCTGGAACTCGTCGGTCGACCGGGGGTCGCTGTGGGCGGGGCTCTTCGACCTGCGCGAGAACCTGCTCGGCCGCGCGCTCGACGATCTGCGCGCGCTCGCCTCGTAGAGACATCGTCCCTCCTCGACGAGGTCAGTCCGGCGGCAGCCGCCGTCGTCTGTGCACGACACGTCGGACATGGCTTGTTCGGGCGGGCATAAGCTCGCGCGGTGGCTGTCGGGCTCACCGTTGTCGGCTCGATCAACCTCGACCTCGTCGCACGCGTCGCGCGGTTGCCGCGGGCGGGGGAGACGGTCGCGGGTAGCTCGTTCGAGCGGTTCCCCGGCGGGAAGGGCGCGAATCAGGCGGTCGCCGCCGCGCGCCTCGGCGCGCACGTGCGCATGGTCGGCGCGGTCGGGGCCGACGCTCTCGTGGACGAGGCGCTCGCCGGGCTCGTCGAGGCGGGCGTCGAGCTCGAGCTTGCGCGCGGGGGCGCGACCGGGATCGCCGTGATCCTCGTCGCCGAGGACGGCGAGAACCAGATCGTCGTCGTTCCCGGCGCGAACGCGCACGTGCCCCGCGTCTCGCCCGGCGGCGCGGTGCTCTGCCAGCTCGAGGTGCCGGACGAGGTCGTCCACGCGGCCGCGCACGGTGCATCGGTCTTCGCGCTGAATGCATCCCCCGCACGGCCTGTCGCGCTCGAGCCCGACCTCCTGATCGTGAACCGGCTCGAGCACGAGATCGTCTCCCGCGGGCGCCTCGTGGCGGTCACCTACGGCGCCGACGGCGCCGCCCTGTTCGAGGACGGACGCGAGATCGCTCGTGCACGCCCGCCGCGTATCGACCCGGTCGACGGTACCGCCGCCGGCGACGCATTCGCCGCGTGCCTCGTCGTCTCGCTCCTCGAAGGCCGCGACCACGGTGAGGCCCTCGCGCGCGCGTGCGCTGCCGGCGCGCTCGCCGCGTCGAGTCTCGGCGCGCAACCTTCTCTCCCCACGGCTCGGCAACTCCAGGCACTCTTGGCCCTCGACGCATGACGCCGACACCGATCATCCTCGACTGCGACCCGGGCCACGACGATGCAATCGCGCTCCTGCTCGCGCTCGCGTCACCCGAGCTCGAGCTCGTGGGCGTGACAACCGTCTCGGGCAACCAGACGCTCGACAAGACCACTGCGAATGCGCTCCGCGTGCTCGAGCTCGCCGGCCGCACCGACGTCCCCGTGCATGCCGGCGCCGACCGCCCGTTCATCCGCGCGCGCGACGTCGCGGCCCACGTGCACGGCGAGTCGGGGCTCGACGGGCCCGATCTGCCTCCACCGTCCACGCGTGCACAGGACCAGCACGCGGTCGACTACCTCGCGGAGCAGATCCGCGCGCGAGACGGGAAGATCACGCTCGTCCCGACCGGGCCGCTGACGAACATCGGCCTCCTCTTTGCGACGCACCCCGACGTTCGGCCCGAGCGCATCGTCCTCATGGGAGGCGCCGCCGGTGAGGGGAACCGAACACCCGCGGCGGAGTTCAACATCTGGGCCGACCCCGAAGCCGCGCAGCGCGTCTTCGCCGAAGAGCTCGACACGACGATGATCGGGCTCGACGTCACGCACCGCGCGCTGATCACCGACGCGCACACGGAGGCGATGCGCGGTGCCGGCCGGGTGGGGAAGGCCGTCGCGGAACTGATGGACTTCTATGCGCGCTTCCACAAGGTGCGCTATCCCGAGCTCGACGGGTCGCCGATGCACGACCCGGTATGCATTGCGCACCTGATCGACCCGCAGCTCGTCGAGGTCCGCGATGCCTACATCGAGGTCGACTGCAGCGGCGGCCCGAGCTGGGGGCGGACGAACGTCGACTGGCGCAGCCGCGAGCACTTCGCTGCACCGAACGCAAAGGTCGGTCTCGACATCGACGGCGACGCCTTCGCACGGATGGTCGTCGAGCGCATCTCGTCCCTCCCATGATCGTGTTCGCGGCGATCGCGCCCCACGGCGGCCCGGTGTTCGACCAGCCGGAGGCGCCGACGCGCAAGGGAATGGAAGAGCTGGGGCGCCGCTTCGCGCAGGCGAAGCCGGACGCAGTGATCGTCGCCACGCCGCACGGCCTGCACGCGGACGGCCACTTCGCCGTCGTGCGCTCGTCACGGCTCGAGGGAGACGCGTCACAGTGGACGGACGCCGACACGCACTACGAAGGCCCGGGCGAGCCCGAGCTCGCGGACGCGTGCATCGGTGCACTCCGCGAAGCGGGGCTGCCGGCGCTCGGCGTCACCTTCGGCTCGACCGCAGCCGGCTCCTCGACGATGCCGCTCGACTGGGGCGCGCTGATCCCGCTCTGGTTCATGCGGGCGCCGGCCGTCGTCGTCACGCCCTGCCGCGCGCTGTCGAACGACGATCACGTGCGCGCCGGCCGGATGCTCGCCGCCGCGACGGGCGAGCGGCGGATCGCGTTCATCGCGAGCGCCGACCACGGCCACGGGCACACGGCCGACGGCCCGTACGGCTTCGCCGCCGAGTCGGCCGACTACGACGAGCAGATCCAGGCGATCGTCCGCGAGAGCCGCCTCGCCGAGCTGGCGGAGTGGGATCCCGCATTCGCCGTCGCGGCGAAGGCGGATAGCTTCTGGCAGCTCCTGATGCTGCACGGCGCGCTCGGCGACGCGTTCACCGCCGAGCTCCTGTCCTACGAGGCGCCCACGTACTTCGGGATGCTGACCGCGGGCTTCGCGCGGAAGGACTGAGAACCGCAACCGCGAAGTGCGCCGCATGGCGCGCAGCAAGCGGCCCCGCAAGGCGTCCCCGAAGACGCCGAGCCGGGTGAAGAAGCGGAAGAAGAAGACACGGGCGCACGCTCACCACTACCCCGAGCTGATCGGTCTCGCGCTCGCGGCCGTCGGAATCTTCCTCGCCGCCGTGCTCTGGCTCGGGTTCAGCGGCGGCCCCGTCGCCGATCTCGTCCGCAGCGGTGTCGGAGCGGCCGCCTACCTGGCGCCGCTCGTGCTCGTGCCGCTCGGCGCCCTGATGGTCGCGAAGAGCGCGCTCGTCGACGTGCGCCCGTTCCAGCTCGGCCTCGGCGTCGCCCTCGCCGGCCTGATGCTGACACTCGGCTCCGGCCACGGCGGCCTCCTCGGCGACGGGCTCGCGTCGCTCGTCGCGCTCGGCCTCGGCACCACCGGCGCGACGATCCTCGGCGTGCTCCTGACGATCGCCGGCGCACTCTTCCTGACGGGTGCGAGCCTCGGCGCGATCGTCCGCCGCTCGGGCCATGTCGTGAACCGTGCGCAGCGGCGCGTGCGCACCGCGACACGCCCGAGCCTGGTCCGGGAACCGAGCCCGTATCGCGAGGTCGTCGAGCCGCCGGTCGACGTGCAGCAGGACTACCCCGACCTCGTCTCGGACTCCGTCTCGGCGCCCGTCCCCGTCCTCTACCAGCGCGAGGTGGACTTCGACGAGGACGAGCACACCCAGGAGACGCTGTTCGACACGCCGCATGCGCTCGTCGACTACAAGCTCCCGGACCGCTCGCTCCTGAACAAGTCGAAGCCCGGCACCGGGCCGAACGCGGAGGCGAATGCGCGTGTCGCGGAGGCGCTCGTCACGTGTCTCGCGCACTTCGGGGTCGAGGCGACGGTGATCGGCCAGATCGCAGGCCCGCGCGTCACCCGGTACGAGCTGCAGCTCGCGCCGGGTACGAAGGTCGGCAAGGTGGCGAACCTGAAGGACGACCTGAGCTACGCGCTCGCGACGACGGAGATCCGCATCCTCGCGCCGATCCCCGGCAAGCAGGCGGTCGGCGTCGAGGTGCCGAACCTGAGCCCGAACCTCGTCACGCTCGGGGACATCTACGACGACCTGCCGCAGACCGCGAGCCCGCTCAGCGTCTGGCTCGGCAAGGACATCTCGGGCGCGTCGGTCTGGGCCGACCTCGCGCGGATGCCCCATATCCTGATCGCCGGCACGACCGGGTCGGGCAAGTCCGGCTGCATCAACACGATCCTCACCTCCATCCTCCTGCGCGCGACGCCGGACGAGGCGCGGCTGATCCTGATCGACCCGAAGAAGATCGAGCTGAACTACTACGAGTCGATCCC
>JAICTB010000204.1 GCA_025936595.1 Thermoleophilia bacterium
AGCACCGCGTCCACGAACTACATCGACGCGCAGCAGAAGGCGGTCGCCACGTACAAGAAGCTTGCGGCGCTCAACCCGAACGACCCGACGACACAGATCCAGCTCGGCCAGGCGGCGCTCGGGGCGAGGGACACGGCGACGGCGATCACCGCCTTCGAGAAGTTCCTGAAGCTCGCGCCGACGGATCCGCTGGTGCCGCAGGTGAAGCAGGCGCTGAAGCAGCTGAAGTCCGCGGCGGCTGCCTCCGCCCCCACGTCGCCCGCTGGTTAGACTCACCCGCAGTTCACCCGCCATCGAATCAGTTCGCCTGCCACCGAATCCGGGGGAGAAAGACCATGAACTTCGACATCAAGACCGAGCAGCTCTCCGACGACGCCTACGTGATCTCACTCGCGGGCGAGGTCGACCTCTACACCGCGCCGGAGTTCAAGCAGCAGCTGCTCGAGGTGATCGGGCAGGGCGGAAAGCAGGTGATCGTCGATTTCTCGTCGACGACGTTCATCGACTCGACCACGCTCGGCGTCCTCGTCGGAGGCGTCAAGCGCCTGCGGACGAACGACGGCCAGCTCTCGCTCGTCTGCAGCGACCGCAACATCACAAAGATCTTCGAGATCACCGGCCTCGACCGCGTCTTCGCGATCCACACGACGCGCGAAGAGGCGATCTCCAAGCTCGACGGCGTCTCCCAACCGTCCTCGTAAGCATCCTGCGCAGCCTGCTCGCACCAGCCGCGGTCCTGCTCGTCGCGCTCGCCGCGTCGGGCTGCGGCGCGGTCGGCCGGGTCACCGAAGGCGACGCCGGCCACGGCAAGCAGCTCTTCCTCCAGAGCGCGAAGCCTTCGGAGCCCTCGTGCGCCTCGTGCCACACGCTCGCCGACGCGAAGTCGCAGGGGACGATCGGGCCGAACCTCGACGACGCCTTCTCGTCGGACAAGTCGCAGCACTTCTCCGAGCAGACGATCCGCGACATCGTCCGCGGCCAGATCGCCTACCCCGAGGAGCCGATGCCGGCGAACCTCTACCGCGGCCAGGACGCGCGCGACATCGCGATCTACGTCGGGAAGTGTGCGGGGAACCCGAACTGCGGCGTCACGGCGACGAAGTCCGCTCCCGCCAGGCCTACCGCCACCACGACGACCGGCACCACCGGCGGGACGGCTGCTCCGGACGGCAAGCAGGTCTTCGCGTCGGCGGGATGCGGCGGCTGCCATACGCTGAAGGACGCGGGCTCGAGCGGCAACGTCGGGCCGAACCTCGATCAGCTGAAGCCCTCGAAGGACACGGTCGCGCACCAGGTGGAGGTCGGCGGCGGCGCGATGCCGGCGTTCAAGGGACAGCTCACGAACGCGCAGATCCAGGCGGTCGCGGCGTACGTCAGCTCAGTCGCCGGGAAGTAGCCTTTTCCCGAGCACGAGGTACGGCGGATAGCCGACGCCGAAGTCGACACCGGCGAGCTCCGACCACCCGTTCTTCGCGTAGAACCCGCGCGCCTTGCGCGAGCCCGACTGCGTGGAGAGGATCGCGCGGTCGTGCGGCTGGCGGGTCAGGAGCTGCGCGAGGAGCGCGCTGCCGACGCCGCGCCGCTGCCACGCCGGCCGCACGTGCAGCTCGACGATCTCGAAGTGGGGAACGTCGAGCCACTCCGCACGCTGCGCAGCGGTCAGCGCCCGCGCGACATGCTCCGTCCACCACTGGCCGTACGCCCCCGAGTAGCCGTAGGAGAAGCCCGTCACTTCGCCCCCCTCGCGCGCGACGAGGAAGACGAAGTCGAGTCGCTCGACGTGCGCCGGCAGGCGGACCTCGGCCCATTCGTCGGAGAGCGCGCCGACGCCGAGCGCCGAGCGGTGCACCTCGCGCAGCTCGCCGCGGAGCGGCAGCGGATCGACCTCCTCGATCGCCAGGGTCAGGTGGGGTTGATGTCGGCGTCGAGATCGACGACGACGTGCGTCAGCGGGATCTGAAAGCGCTCGCGCGCCTTGTCCACAACGCCACGCTCGAGCCAGTGCGAACGGCCCGGCGGGTGCGTGGAGACGATCAGCTCGTCCGGCTGGAAGGTGCGCAGCGCGTCCTCGATCGCCTGGACGGGATCGCCGTCGCCGATCTCACCGCGGGCGTCGAACCCCGTCGCTCGCATCGACTCGAGGCTCGCGTCGAGACGCTCCTGGGCGGCGGCACGCGCGTCGTCCTCGTCGGAGACCCAGTGGCGGAGCGGCGAGTTCAGGGCCGGGCAGACGACGAGCACGGAGACCCTCCGCCCGCCGGAGCGGGCCCGGATCTCGCTCAGGAGCTCGGGGCCTCCGACCGTCTCGTTCGCGACGACGAGGATCCGCTGCTCGTCCGGTGGGCTCGGAGCGGGCGCCTCGCGCACGGGCGCCTCCCGCTCGCCGCGGCGAAGGAGCCACCAGATGACGACGCTCGTCAGGACGACGAACACGGCGAGCCCGAGCCAGCGGTTGATCCACGAGCCGATTGCGATCAGCGCGAAGTAGCCGATCGTCAGCCAGACGAACCGGAACGCATCTGCTTCGCTCCGGAAGGGATTCCTCATCGCTCTCCCTTAGAGGAGGTACACGGTCACGTAGACGACGATCCACATCACGTCGACGAAGTGCCAGTAGATCCCGCCGATCTCGACTCCGTGATGGTGTTCCGGCGAGAAGTGCCCGCGAAACGCGCGAATGGTCATCACGAGCAGGATCGTCAGTCCGACGAACACGTGCGCCCCGTGGAGGCCCGTGAGTCCGAAGAACGTGGCCGCGAACGACGAGTCGCCGGTGTTGAAGCCGATGCGGTGGTACTCCACCACCTGAGTGAGCAGGAACGTCCAGCCGAGCGCGAGCGTCAGCACGAGCCCGGCCCGCATTCCGGCGCGGTTTCCCTGCTTGATCGACGTGTCGGCCCAGTGCATCGACATCGACGAGGTGACGAGAATCACGGTGTTGACGCCCGCAACGAGCGCGGGACGGTGGAAGCCCGTGGGCGGCCAGTTGCCGTCGACGCCGTGGTTCACGACCCGGTCGAAGAAATAGACGGTGAAGAACGCGCCGAAGAGCATGATCTCCGACGCGATGAACAGGAACATGCCGAGCACCGACGGCGAGACCCGCGAGCTGTAGTGGACCGGCGGCGGGCCGTGGTGCTCTTCGGCGACTGCGGTCATTGGACGCTCACGCGGTCACCGGGACGCCCGAGGTCACGTGGTCGACGGGCAGTCCCGTATCCTTGCGCAGGCGCTGTACGAGGTCGCGGCGCAGCCAGCCGCTCCGCTCGCCCGGGAACGTCGAGACGATGATCTCGTCGACGCGCTCGTCGTTCACGACGTGGCGGGCGGCGGTGTACGGGTCGGGGTGGACGACCTGCCCGTGCGCCTCGATCCCTTCGCCGCGCAGCTCTGTGAGCGCGAGCCGCAGCCGGCGGTCCGCCTCCGCGTCCTCCTCGTCGCCTCCCTGCGGCGAGACGATCAGGAACGCGGCCGCGCCCTGCGCGTTCCGCTCGCGGATCCGGTCGAGCAGCTCGGGCGAGAGAACCGTCTGGTTCGCGATCACGAGCACGTTCGCCTCGCCCCCGCTCTCGCCCTCGACGACGACATGCTTGACCGGCACGCCCGCCAGGCGCTCGATCTCGCCGACCGCGTCCCGGCGCATCCAGCCGGAGCGGCCGGGGCCGTGCGTCGAGACGACGATCTCGTCGACCGGCGGCTCGAGCTGCGCGAGCGCGTCCTTGACGGCCTGCACCGGCCCCGTCTCGACGACGAAGCCCTGCGCCGTCACGCCGGCTTCGCGCAGCACCTTGAGCGTGCGCTCGAGGCGGCGTCCGGCCGCGGCACGGCGCGTGTCCTCGTAGACGACGTAGCCTTCGTTCGGCTCGTTCACCGGTGCGACCACGGTGACGCGGTCGTCGCTGCCGGCCGCGGCGCGCACCGCGTCGAGCAGCGTCGCCGACGCGGCAGTCTCGTTTGCGACGACCAGGATGTGCACGACTTAATCCGCTCCGACCGGTTCGGGATGCGGCGCGCCGAAGATCGCATGCTGTGCGCCGGGGACGCCGTACTCGTACGGGTTGCCGACGACCTGCGGGATCTCGTCGAAGTTGAAGATCGGCGGCGGCGAGGAGACCTGCCATTCGAGCGTCAGCGCCCGCCACGGATTGCCCTCGGCGAGGGGGCCGTGCGCCCACGAGCTGACCATGTTGTAGAGGAAGACGAGCGTCGAGGCGCCGAGGCCGAACGACGCGATCGAGATGAAGAGGTTGATGTCCGCAAAGCGGTCGGCGTAGTCGGCGACGCGGCGCGGCATGCCCTGCAGGCCGATGTAGTGCATCGGGAAGAACGTCAGGTTGAA
>JAICTB010000283.1 GCA_025936595.1 Thermoleophilia bacterium
AAAGTGTTTCGAACGACCTGGCTCCGCGAGACAGAACCGGGGTCAGACCCCGGCTGTCGGATCGGGACACGTCCGCGGGGGCGAAGGGAAGGCGCGGCTTCAGGCCTGCGGGATGCGCGCTTCGAGGGCGGCGCCGAGAGCGTCGCGCACCGGCTCCAGTTCGATGCGGTCGAGCACGTCCTGAAAGAAGCCGCGCACGATCAGGCGCTCGGCCTCCGCGCGGGAGAGGCCGCGCGCCATCAGGTAGAACATCTGCTCGCGGTCGACGCGGCCGAGCGTCGCACCGTGCGTGCAGCGCACGTCGTTCGCCATGATCTCGAGCCCCGGGATCGAATCGGCGTGCGCCGTGTCGGACAGCAGCAGGCTGCGGTTCTCCTGGTAGGCGTTCGTCTTCTGTGCGCCCTCCTCCACCCGGATCATCCCGCGCCACACGGCCGTCGCGTTCCCGCGCAGCGCGCCCTTGAAGGCGAAGTCGCTCTCGGTGTTCGGCGCGATGTGCTCCTGGAACGTGTCGTAGTCGAGATGCTGCGTGCCGTCGGCGAAGTAGGCGCCCGTGACGCGCGAGGTCGCGCCCGGCCCGGCGAGGTCGTTCTCGATCCACACCTTGCCGCGCTTCGAGCCGAAGCCTCCGATCACCCAGTCGAGCTCGCTGTCGCGCTCGAGCCACGCCTTGTGGCGACCGAAGTGCCACGTCTCGCGTGAGAGGTTCTGCAGCGAGACGTACTCGATCTTCGCGGCCTGCTCGACGAAGAGCTCGACAACTGCGTTCGTATACGCAACGGTGTCGTCTCCCGCAGAGGAGTAGTCCTCGATCAGCGAGAAGCGCGCGCCCTCCTCGGCGATCACGACCATCCGCCAGAAGAGCGAGCCGCCGCTCGAGGTGATCTGGACGTAGAGCGGCCTCTCGAGCACGACGCCCTTCGGCACCCGCACGAGGAGCCCGTGCTCCCAGCGCGCAAGGTTTTCGAGGGCGAACTTGTCGTCGTCCGGAACGAGCCTCGACTCGTAGTCGGCCGGGAGCGGCTCGAAGGTGATCCCCTCGGGCGCGGAGGCGATCTCGATCCCGTTCTCCGTCACGAGCACGCGGCCCGCCACATCCAGGTCGAGCGCCGGCTTCATGTCCGGCGCCCGGCTGCCCGGCACCTCCTGCGGATCGAAGCCGCGCAGGTCGGTGAAGCGCCAGTGCTCGTCCGAGGTGGACGGCAGGGGCAGCTCCGCGAAGCGCTTCGCGGCCTGCTCGCGGGTCAGCGTCGTCATGCCGGCGGTGCGTAGCGGCGATGCAGCATGAACACGTTTCCGTCCGGATCGCGGAAGTGCGCCATGTGGCAGACGCTCGTGTCGAACGTGTCGCCCTCGAACACGATCCCCTTCGCCTCGAGCTCCTTACGCGCCTCCTCGACGTCCGCGACGCGCAACGCGATCGACGCCGTATGCGGCGCGCTGAACGTGGAGCCGATCGACTCCATGTCGAGCAGATAGAGGCTGACGTTCTCCCCCAGCTGGTACTCGGGAAAGCCGTCGTCGTTGATCCGCTCGAGCCCGAGCGTCTCGCCGTACCATTTGGTCGAGCGCTCCATATCGGTGACCGGGACCGAGATGAAGTCTGTCCGCTCGATCCTCAACCGACCGACCCCTCCATCTGCAGCTGGATCAGGCGGTTCATCTCGACCGCGTACTCGAGCGGCAGCTCCTTCGTGATCGGCTCGACGAAGCCGCTGACGACCATCGCCGACGCCTCGGTCTCGCTGAGCCCGCGCGACATCAGATAGAAGAGCTGCTCCTCGCCGATCTTCGACACCGTCGCCTCGTGGCCGATGTCGACGTCGTTCTCGTCGATGCGGATGTACGGATACGTGTCGGAGCGCGACTCCTCG
>JAICTB010000158.1 GCA_025936595.1 Thermoleophilia bacterium
CTCCCGAGCAGGCCGAGGGCCGCGTCGCCGGGCCGGCTGCCGACGTCTACTCGCTCGGCGTCGTGCTCGACGAGTTGCTGAGGGACGCGACTGCGGACGACCGCGCGCTGATCGCCCGCTGCCGTTCCGAGAACGCGGCGAAGCGCCCTTCGGCTCGCCAGGTCGCTGCGGTACTGCGGGGAGACACGATTGCCGCGCCGACGCGCGTGCTCCAGGCTCGGCGGACATCGCACCGCACGCTCCTCCTCGCAGCGGCCGCCGCCGCGGCGATCGTCGCTGCGATCGCGATCGGTCTCGCGGCCTCGTCCGGTCACCCGCAGCGCGTCACGCCCGTATCCCACGCGACGAGCCCGGGGCAGCAGGCGCGCAACCTCGGCGCGTGGCTCGAGAAGTACTCGCGCTAAACGACGTCGGCGTGCGCGGCCGAGCGGTCGAACGTGATCCCGTGCCGTGCGAGCGCGACCTGCACGTCTTCGCGCGCCTTGAAGATCCGCCACTTGACGGTCGCGAGCGTGATCTCGAGCGAATCGGCGATCTCGTTGTAGGACAGGCCGACCACGTCCCGGAGCAGGAGCGCCATCTTGAGGTCGACCGGCAGCTCGTCGATCGCCCGCCAGAGCGCGTCGATCGTCTCGACGCGCTCGACCGGCGCGTCGACCACCTCGAGCTGAGGCGCGTCGTCGAGGTTGACCGGCGAGAACGGCCGCCGCTCCTTCGCGCGCAGCTCGTCGAGCACGCGGTTCTTCGTCACCTGGAAGAGCCACGTCGTGAACTTGCAGCGCAGCGAGAACCGCGGCAGCCCCTGGAAGACACGCAGGAAGACCTCCTGCGTCAGATCCTCGGCGAGTGCCTTGTCGCCGTTCGTCAGCCGCAGGATGTAGTTGTAGACCGGCGTCTCGTAGGTGCGGACGATGATCGCAAACGCACGCTCGTCACCACGCTGGGCCTTCCGCAGAATCGCCAGATCGGGCTGTGGGAGCGACAAGGGACCGGAGTATAGCCCTGCTTTGGGCCACTTTCCCCCGCCTTACCGAGGATTTACCAGGTCTTCACCGGTCATCTCGGACGGGGGCTCGATACCCAGCAGATGCAGGGCCGTCGGGGCGAGATCGGCGAGCTCGCCGCCCGCCCGCAGGGTCAGGCCGTGGGCGGTGACGACGAGCGGCACCGGGTTCGTTGTGTGCGCGGTGTGCGGACTGACGCCGTCGCCCTCGAGCAGCTGCTCGGCATTCCCGTGATCAGCGGTGACGAGGCAGATGCCGCCGAGCTCCGTCACGCGGTCGATCACCCGGCCGAGGCAGCGGTCGGCGGTCTCGACCGCCTGAATCGCCGCCGGGATCGAGCCGGTATGCCCGACCATGTCCGGGTTCGCGAAGTTGACGACGCAGAACGCGTATCCGTCCCCCACCTCGTCGACGACGCGATCGGCGACCTCGTCTGCCGACATCTGCGGCTTCTCGTCATATGCAGCCACGTCACGCGGGCTCGCCACGAGCTCCCGCGTCTCGCCGGGCCACGCCTCCTCGCGGCCGCCGTTCAGGAAATACGTGACGTGCGCGTACTTCTCCGTCTCCGCGACGTGCAGCTGGCGCAGATCGTGCTCCGCGATCACCTCCGCCATCGTGTTTGCCACCACCTTCTCCTCGAAGACGATCGGCGTGTCGAGGTCGCCGGCGTAGCGCGTCATCGTCGTGACGTCGAACTCGCCGTCGAGCAGGAGCTTCGTCAGCTGGCGTCCGCGGTCGGGACGGAAGTTGAAGAAGACGACCGTGTCGCCTGCCTCGACGCCCGGCGCCCCGTCGACGCAGATCGGCTCGATGAACTCGTCCGTGACGCCGTCGTCGTAGCTGCGCTCGATCGCGCGCAGCAACCCTTCGGCGGGCGACGTGGACGGACAGGCGCGGCGGGTGATCGCGTCGAAGGCGCGCTCCGTGCGCTCCCATCGCTTGTCACGATCCATCGCGTAGTAGCGGCCGACGACGGTGGCGATCCTCTCCGCGGGCAGCTCCGCGAGGTCGTCGAGCGCCGCGTGCGGCGAGACGTCGCGCCCGTCGGTGAAGGCGTGGATCCACGTCTTCTCAGGCGCAAAGCGCAGCAGCGCGTGGAGGTGATCGATGTGCGAGTGCACGCCGCCGTGAGAGACGAGGCCGAGCAGGTGCACGCGCCTGCCGCGAGCGAACGCATCGACCAGCACCGGGTTCTCGAAGAAGCTCCCGTCCTCGATCGACTTGTTGACGCGCATCAGGTCCTGGTAGAGCCGCCGGCCCGCGCCGATCGTGAGATGACCGACCTCGCTGTTCCCCATCTGGCCCGGCGGCAGCCCGGCCGCTTCGCCCGACGCCTCGAGCGTCGTGTGCGGGTACGCCGCCCACAGCCGGTCGAAGACCGGCGTCGCCGCCAGCTCGACGGCGTTCCCCGGGCCCGGAGGCGCGCAGCCCCAGCCGTCCAGGATGACGAGCGTTACGAGAGCTGCGACGCTGCCCGGCATATCGCGGCGAACGATTCGACGTCGAGGGAGGCGCCGCCGACGAGAGCTCCGTCGACCGCGTCGTGCGCGAGGAGCTCCGCCACGTTCCCGGCGTTGACCGAGCCGCCGTAGAGCACGGGCACGTCGAGCAGCTCCTTGATCGTCTCGTGCGCCTGCCGCGCGATCTCCGGCGTCGCCGTCTTGCCCGTGCCGATCGCCCACACGGGCTCGTACGCGATCACGAGGTTGTCGTCCGCGTCGAGTGCGGCAACCTGCCGGCGCAGCACCATCTCGGTTTCGCCCGCACTGCGCTCGTGCTCCGTCTCGCCGACGCACGCGATCACATGCAGGCCGCTCTCGATCGCGGCGCGGCAGCGCCGGCCGACCGTCTCGTCGGTGTCGCCGAAGTGCTGCCGCCGCTCGGAGTGGCCGACGATGGTTCCGTAGACGCCGAGCTCGCGCAGCATCGGCGCCGAGATCTCGCCGGTAAACGCGCCTTCGGGGTCCCAATGGCAGTTCTGAGCAAAGACGCCGATCTCGGTCCCGGCGAGGACCTCGGCGGCGGCACCGAGGGACACGAACGGCGGGCAGACGACGACCTCCACGCTCGTGGGGAGATCGGCCTCCCGCAGGTCGATGCCGAACGCGCGTGTCTCGGCAGGGCCTTTGAACATCTTCCAGTTCCCGGCGATCAGCATGAGCTGTCCATCATGCCGCGGGGATCGCCGCGACGCCGGGAAGCTCCTTGCCCTCGAGGAGCTCGAGGGCTGCGCCGCCGCCGGTCGAGATCCACGAGATGCGGTCGGCGACGCCGACCTCGTGGACGGCGCGGACGGAGTCGCCTCCGCCGACGACCGTCAGCCCGCTGCATTCGGCGAGCGCGCGTGCGACGGCGAACGTGCCCGCCGCGAAGGCCGGCCACTCGAAGACGCCCATCGGGCCGTTCCAGAACACCGTTTGCGCGCCGGTGATCCTGCGCGCGAAGTCCTCGCGCGTTTCCGGCCCGATGTCGAGGCCCAGCCATCCCTGCGGCAGCTCCTCGAATGCGGTCACCTGCGTCTCGGCGTCCGCGTCGAACGACGCTGCCGCGACGATGTCGGCCGGAAGGACCACGTCGAAGGAGAACGGGTTGCTCGAGCGCACGTCCTCCGCCATCTTCCCGCCGATCAGGACCTCGTCGGCGCGCGAGCCGAGGTTCTCGAGCACCGCGATCTTGTCGTCCACCTTCGCGCCGCCGGAGACGATCACGAACGGGCGGCCGACCTCGGCGAGCAGCGCGCCGAGGTGGCGGAGCTCTTCGAGCAAGAGCAGGCCGGCGTAGGCCGGCAGCAGACCTGCGACTCGAACCGTCGACGCGTGAGCGCGATGCGCCGATCCGAACGCGTCGTTCACGTAGAGGTCGCACCCGTCCGCGAGCTCGCGCGCGAACCGCTCGTCGTTCGCCGTCTCGCCGGGATCGAAGCGCGTGTTCTCGAACACCGACACGCGCTCGTCGCCGATCAGCTCCGCCAGGCGTGCGCGCACCGGCTCGATCGCGTAGCGCTCGTCGCGCCCCTTCGGCCGGCCGAGGTGCGAGCAGACGCGAACCTCACGGGCGCCGCGCCGCAACAGAGAGCGGATCGTCGGCAGGGCCGCGCGGATGCGAGTGTCGTCCGCGACCCGGGAACCTTCGAGCGGGACGTTCAGGTCGGAGCGGACGAGGACGACCTTGCCGTCGACGTCCGCGGTCTCCACGGACCGCGGCAGCCTCACAGAACGTTCGCGATGAGATCGACCAGCCGGCACGAGTAGCCCCACTCGTTGTCGTACCAGCCGAACACCTTCGCCGAGCTTCCGTTCGCCATCGTCAGCTCGCTGTCGAACGTGCACGACGCCGGCGAGTGGACGATGGCGGTCGACACGAGCTGCTCGGTCGAGTACACCAGGTACGGCTCGAGCGGGCCGCTTTCGGCCGCGCGCGTGAACGCCGCGTTGACAGCATCTGCGGTGACGTCCTCCCGGAGCTCGGCGACGAAGTCGGTGATGGAGCCGGTGGCGACCGGAGCGCGCACGGAGATGCCGTCGATCTTCCCCTTCAGGTGCGGCAGGACGAGGCCGATCGCGCGCGCCGCGCCGGTCGAGGTCGGGATCAGGTTGATCGCCGCCGCATGCGCGCGGCGCAGGTCCTTGTGCGGTAGGTCGAGCACCTGCTGGTCATTCGTGTACGCGTGGATCGTGGTCATGAACGCCCGCTCGATGCCGAAGGCGTCGTCGAGGACCTTCGCCATCGGAGCGACGCAGTTCGTCGTGCACGAGGCGTTGGAGATGATCGAGTGCTCGTCCCTGTCGTAGGCGTCGTCGTTGACGCCGAGCACGAGCGTGATGTCGGGATCGGTCGCGGGCGCCGAGATGACGACCTTCTTCGCGCCCGCGTCGATGTGCTTCTGCGCCGACGCGCGATCCGTGAAGAAGCCGGTCGACTCGACGACGACGTCCACGCCGAGCTCGCCCCACGGCAGGTTGGCGGGGTCGCGCTCGGCGAGGCCCTTCAGCTCTGTGCCGTCCACGACGAGGGAGCCGCCTTCCGCCTTCACCTCGCCCTTGAACGGGCCGAGGACCGAGTCGTGGCGCAGCAGATGCGCCATCGTCGGCACGTCGCCGAGGTCGTTGAATGCGACGATCTCGAAGTCCGCGCCGCGCTCGAGCGACGCACGGAAGAAGTTGCGGCCGATCCGGCCGAAGCCGTTGATGCCCACGCGGGTCTTCGTCATGCGGCGACTCTAACCAAGCACCGGCCGCTTACGCGCCGGTGGCCGTGATGCCGTAGATCGACGCGAGCTTCTCGCGCAGGTAGCGCACGTACGGCGCCGGATCGATCTCGGAAGTCCCCACGACCCGTTCGAGCGTCTCGCGCGGCGAGAACTTGCGGCCGTGGCGGTGCAGGTGCTCGCGCAGCCAGTTGCGCAGCGGCCCGAACTCGCCCTGCTCGAACCCGTCCTCGAGCCCGGGAACGTCTGCCGTGATCTTCTCCCAGATCTGCGCGGAGATCAGGTTCCCGAGCGCATAGGTCGGGAAATAGCCGATCGAGCCGCCCGACCAGTGCACGTCCTGCAGCACGCCTTCGGCGTCGTTCGGA
>JAICTB010000167.1 GCA_025936595.1 Thermoleophilia bacterium
AACCAACGCACTTCGCAGTGCGTCACGGCCACGTCTTCGCCGAGGCCGAGCGGATCGTCGAGAGGAAGAACGGCTACAGCGTGGTCGAGAAGTTCGAGGAGGCCGGCAGCTACGCGATCGAGACGGATCCTCGTCGCGGCACCGCGACCCAGCAAAAATAGGAGTACTGGTTCCACCGCGCCGCGAGACGTGTGTGGCCGTACGCCCTGAACCTGCCTGGCAGCCGCCCGCTCCCACTCGAGGAGGCGACGCGCTGGACGAGCGCCGAGTCGGGTTAGGCGGCTCTCGGCGCGGGTAGGGGCCGGCAAACGGCTCGATCGCCCGGACCTCGCGAAAGGAGCTGCACATGAACGGTTCGGAACTGCTGCACGAAGCCGGCGCCCTCGTCGCATCGGGGTGGTGCCAGGGGGAAGAAGCGACGAGGGACGACGGCGAGCCCGCGGACGTCCGGGACGGGACGGCGACCCGCTGGTCCCTCCTCGGAGCGCTGCAGGCTGCGGCGCTCAGCGACGGATCCACGCGCGTCGAGGATGTTGCTGTCGCGGTCGGCGCGATCGCGGAGCTGATCTCCGACCCCTCGCTCGCCAACTGGAACGACGAACCGGGAAGGACGAGCGACGAGGTGGGCCTGCTGCTCGAACGCGCGCAAGCGCTCGCGGCGGAGCAACTCCGGGATGTCGAGTTGCCACCGGCGCCTCTACGAGTAGTGATCTGACCGGATCGGAGAGATGAGAGATCGCAACGCGGTTCAGTCCCTTGCGGCGCTCGTCGGCGTCGTGTTCGTCGTCGCCGGCATCCTCGGCTTCATCCCCGGCATCACGACGCACTACGGCGACCTCGGGTTCGCGGGGCAGGGCTCCGGTGCGAAGCTGATCGGCCTCTTCCAGACCTCCGTCCTGCACAACCTCGTGTACATCGCCTCCGGCGTGGGCATCTTCATGGCGAAGACCGCTGAAGGGGCGCGGACGTACCTGATCGGCGGCGGTGTCGTCTATCTCGTCGTCTGGCTGGTCGGCCTGATCGGGGGCCTCGAGTGGCTCCCGGTCAATGCCGCGGACAACTGGCTGCACTTCGTGCTCGGCCTCGGCATGATCGCCCTCGGTTTCGTCACCGCTCGCAACATGGTGCAAGCGCTCGAGCCCGTCTAGCGGTTTGCCCCGCCGGCCGTTTTGTGCGCCGCGAGGATCTCGGCGAGGATCTCCAGCGCCACCTCGGCCGGCGTCTCGCCGCCGAGGTCGAGCCCGACCGGGCCGCGTACGCCGTCGGCGGCGGCGCCGAGCTTTTCGCGGCGCTTTTCCTGAGCACGCTTCGAGCCGAGGGCGCCGACGTAGAACGCGCCGCACTCGACGCCCCTGCGGAGCGCGGGAATGTCGAGCCGCTCTTCGTGCACGAGCGAGACGACGGCGGTGTCCGCGTCGACCTGGATCTCGTCCGGCCAGGCGACGACGAGCTCGTCCGCGCTCGGCACCCGCTCGCGTGTCGCGAGGCCTGCACGCGGATCGACGACGACCGTGTGCCAGCCGAGCGGCCGCGCGAGCGCACACAGGGCCTCGGCGATGTCGCCGGCACCGACAGCGACGAGCGTCGGCGGCGGCGCGACCGACTCGACGAACACCGATCGGTCGTCCTCCTCGCGCAGCTCGGTGCGGGTGCGCGCGTCGTCGTCCCAGCGCGTGCCGAGGCCCTCGCCTTCGACGACGACGTAACGCGTTCCGCGGGTGCGCGCGGGGGCGCCGGCGAACGGCTCCACGAACACGTCGATCTCGCCGCCGCACGGCAGCCCGACCGTCCACGCCTCGTCGTCGGCGATCCCGTACGAGACGACCTTCGGCGCTTCGCCGGCGAGGATCGCCTGCGCGCGTTCCGCGACGTCCGCCTCCACGCAGCCGCCGGAGACCGAGCCGTACAGGCGTCCGGACGCCGTGACCGCCAGCTTCGAGCCGAGCGGCCGCGGCGCGCTGCGCCGGGTCGCGACGACGGTCGCGAGCGCGACCTGCTCCCCCTCTGCGCGCCATTCCTCTGCCTTGGCGAGAACATCGTCCATTAGCTTGATGGTAGTCATGGTCGATCCCCTGGACGAGCTGCTCGCGCGCGTGGACGCGGGCGAGCTCGGCGACCCGCTCCCCGTGCTCGCCTATCTCGCCGGGCAGGCGGTGGCGCTCGAGGAGGAGGAGCTGAACGCTGCCCGGCGCCGCGCGCTGCTGCTCGTCGCAGCCGGCGGGGATCCGCATCGGGAGCTCGACGTGGACGATCGCGCCGTGAAGGCGCTCGCCGTCGATCTCTACAGCGACGCCCTGCGCGCGGCGCTCGCCCGCAGCATCGACGCGCTCGTCCTGCGCGTGCGCGACCTGCCGTCCGCGCGGGGGGCGGCGCTCTTTCTCGCCTCCGACATCGACCTGGCCTGGCGGCTTTTTGCGCTCGGGCTGCTCGCAGAGGAGCTCGGCGGTGACGAACCGCCCGGGGCGTGACCCGGTACCATGCTTCCGTGAGAGGGGGTCTCATCGCGATCGCTCTGGCCGCAGCGCTCGTGGCTCCTGCCGATGCCTTCGCGAGCTACATCTTCGGCGACCGGGGCGTGCAGCACCCGACCTTGAAGGTGAACAGGCGGGGCGTCGCGCTCATCACGTACAGGACGGAGTCGGGACGCTCCCGGCACATCCTGGCGTGGGGCGCGGTCAACGCCGTCGCCCATCCGCAGACTCCGCCGGTCGCCCAGCAGGCGTTCAAGATCGACTACTCCGGCGGGTGGAAGAGCCACCACAACGCGAACTACTGGAGGACGCTCGAGAACGCATGCGGACGCTACGACGGACCGGCGCTGCCCTTCTTCGTCGCCGGCTGCAAGGCGCCCGACGGGAGCTACTGGGCCCTGCAGAGCTGGCAGCGGAACCTGCCGATGCGCGGGTACGCGCCGTGGACGCCGGCACAGCGAGAGCCCGAGCTTCACCTCTCGCACTGGTCGGGCCCGCTGCCTGTCCTCGACGTGACGATGGCCTGGACGTATCAGGCACAGCAGCAGGGATTCTTCGGCAGGCTGCTCTACCAGGGCGAGCCGGTCTACGGCACGCGGTCGCCCTCGGCGAGGGTCTACGACCCGTGGGCGCGGAACATCTCGATCGACACGCTCGACTCGTCGTACGGGCCGGGGTGGAAGCACGCGACGCAGGTCAATACCCATCCCGTCAACGGAGGCTTCTGTTACACGTTCGTGCCACAGCCGCCTCCGGCGGGCTACCCGGGTCGCGACGCGCACGGGAACGGGCTCGGCACGCAGATCCGCGTCGAAGCGATGGGGCCTGGCGTGACGCCGATCGTCGCGTGGGTCGGCAGCCGCCTGCCGAGCCTGGTCGATCCTGCGGCCAATGCCGCGGCGCGCCGGCGCTTCGACGCGATCCTCGGCGGCGACAGGCACTGCGCGCCCGAGCGGCCTTGAGAAGCTATGTCCCCCACCAGAACGACGCGGCGATCACCACGTAGAAGCCGACGAGCACGATCCCCTCTTGCCACGTCGACTCGCCGTCGTTGACGACGAGCGCACCCAGGATCGCGGCGATCACGAGCACGAGCGCGAGCAGCGTGGGGAAGACCAGTGTCAGGTGTGTGCCGAACACGAGCGACACGAAGACGAGCACCGGCGTCAGCGCAAGCGCGATCTGCAGTGACGAGCTGACGATCACCGAGATCGCGAAGTCCGGGCGGTTCTTGGCTGCGAGTTGAACCCCGACGACGTTCTCGACTGCGTTCCCGGCGATCGCGACGATCACGAGACCCGCGAAGTCCTGGCTGATGTGCAGCGTGTGAATCGCAGGTGTCAGCGCGCCGACGAACCAGTCGGAGGCGAACGCAGCCCCGACCGCGGCGACCAGGAGCACGACCGCCGTCGTCGCAGCCGACCAGCGCGCCGGCTCGTGCTCCTCGCTGGCGGTCGCGCGCAGGAACGACGGTAGCGTCAGCATGAACACGGCGAGCAACACACCCGCGCAGACGAGCGACAGCGCCTCCGCATGAGGAGCGGCGGAGGTGTGGAACGCGTGGGCGAGCGACGGGAGGGCCATGGTCGCCGCCGCAAGCAGCGTCAGGGTCGAGACCATTCGCGCGCGCTCCGAGTCGAACCGCAGCACGCCGTGGCGGATGCCGCCGACCGCGAACGCGACTCCGAGCACGAGCACGCTGTTTGCGAGGATCGATCCGACGAGCGCGGCCTGCACGACCCCGACAAGACCCTTGTGCAGGGCGAAGAGGGCGACGAAGAGCTCCGGCAGGTTCCCGAGCGCCGACTGGACGGCACCCGCCTTGCTGGAGCCGAGCCGCGCGCCGAGCTGCTCCGTCGCCGAGCCGACGAGCCGTGCCAGTGCGGCGAGTGCGAGCGCCGCGAGGAGGAATGCGGGCACGTCGCCGAGCACGAAATGCGCGAACGCGGCGATCGCCACGAGCCCGAGCGTGATGACGATCTCGATCCAGTCGCGGCGGGTCACAGCGCGGGAACCTACACGGCCTAACTCGGACGGGGGAGGGCGACCGAGGCATCGCTGCCGACACTCTCGATGCAGGTTCTCGTTCATCTCTCGCACGAAGGAGCACTCCCTTGCGCCATGCCGCTTTTGCCGTCGTTCTTGCCGTAGCCGCCGTGTTTGCGTCGACCGCGAACGCGTCGCAGCTGATCGACCGGAACGCGACGAACGTCAAGCTCGCGGTCAACGCGAAAGGGGAAGCGCTGATCACGTTTCGCGACGCCGGCAAGGTGAAGCACGTGCTCGCCTGGGGCGCGGTCAACGCCATCGCGCCGACGCGCGCGCGTCCGCAGGTCGAGTTCAAGCTCGACTACGCGGGCGGCTGGGGCCGCTACCACAAGAACTACTACAAGACGTTCGGCACGACGTGCGGCGCCTATGACGGGCCGCCGCTCGCGTGGAAGGTGACCGCATGCAAGGCGCCCGACGGGTCGTACTGGGCGCTCCAGTCCTGGCAGCGGATGCTGCCGAACTACGGCGTGACGCCGACGGCGAAGTCGGCCGTGTGGGAGCTTCGCCTCTCGCACTGGACCGGCGACCTGCCCGTCCTGACGATTGACACGGACTGGGCGTGGCACCAGTGGGATCACCTCTTCGGCACGTTCACCTACGGCGACAGCCCGGTCTACGGCTTCCGCGCGACGCCGGGCGGCAACCCGCTCGACACCTTCGGCCGCAACATCTACGTCGACACGTTCGACTCGACGTACGGCAAGGGGTGGAAGCGCGAGAACAGCTTCCTCGCGCACACGAACACCGGAGCGTTCTGTTACAGCTTCAACCCGCACGGCGCGCACCCGGCGGGCAAGGGCACGAAGTACCGCGCGAC
>JAICTB010000216.1 GCA_025936595.1 Thermoleophilia bacterium
ACGAGCATCCGGTAGGCGGTCAGGAAGACGAGCGGGAACGCGGCCGCCTCCTCGAAGCTGAGCCCGTCGGGGATGGGGTGGACGAAGTCGCGCGGGACGGCGATCCGCTCGGCGTGCGTGCCGTCCATCGTCTCGCCGACGATGTGCATCTTCCCGTCGCGCAGGATCCCGGGGTTGATCACGACTCGCTCGTCGGTGCCCGCAATCAGCCCGGCGCCGTCCGCGCCGAGGATGCGCGGCTTCGGGACGGAGGGCAGGCCCCTCCGAATCCACACGTCGAGGTGGTTGAGTGACGCCGCGCGCAGGTCGACCACGACCTCGCCGTCGCGCGGCTCCGGGTCGGGAGCGTCTTCGTAGCGCAGAACCTCCGGCCCGCCGTCCTCGTGGATACGGATCGCCTTCATCGAGGCACAATCCTCGCATGACCGCAGACGACATCCGGCGGTTGGGCGACGAGCTCGGCTTCGACGCGCTCGGCGTGGCGCGCGCCGAGGCATATGCCGAGACGGAGCGCCACATCGCCGACCGCCGCGCGCGCGGCCTCTTCGCGGACATGAGGTTCACGATGGCGCAGCCCGAGCGGTCGTGTCATCCCGAGACGCTCCTGCCCGGCGCGCGTAGCGTGGTCTCCGTTGCGCAGTGCTACTGGAGCCCGGAACCGCCGCTCGAGCAGGGCAAGGGACGGCTCGCGCGCTACGCGTGGGCGGACGCGTACGCGGGGCTGCGCGAGAAGCTCGACGAGCTCGGCCGGCGTCTCGGCGGGAACTACCGCGTGCTCGTCGACGCCAACCAGCACGTCGACCGCGAGGCGGCCGCGCGCAGCGGCGTCGGCTTCTACGGCAAGAACACGATGCTGATCACGCGGCGGCACGGCTCGTGGGTCGTGCTCGGGACGCTCGTCACGGACCGCGAGCTCGAAGCCACACCGCCGCTCGAGACCGAATGCGGCACGTGCCGGCTGTGCATCGATGCCTGTCCGACGGGTGCGCTCGACGAGCCCGGGACGCTCGACGCGACGAAGTGTCTGTCGTACTGGACGCAGGCACCCGAGCCGATTCCGGAGCACTACCGCGCGGAGCTCGGGGCGCAGGTGTACGGCTGCGACATCTGCCAGGACGCCTGCCCGTGGAACCGCGGCGTCGAGAAGCGACGGCGCGAGGAGCCGGAGAGCGACGGGGCGCACGTGGATCTCGTCGACTGGCTCGAGCGCGACGGGCGCGAGCTCGTCGAGGACTTCGACCGTCTGTACGTGCCGCGGAACAACCCGCGGTGGCTGCGCCGGAACGCGCTTGTCGCGCTCGGCAACGGCGGCGGCGGCGAGCACCGGCACACGCTCGCGCGCTACGCCGACGGAGACGACGAGCTGCTCGCCGAGCACGCGCGCTGGGCGCTGGAGCGCCTGTGAGCCGGCGGTCGCTCGAATGGTGGATCGGGGTCGTGCGGCTGCTGGCCGTGCCGTTCGCGATCTTCCAGGTGTCGCTGACCACGAACTACCCACGAGGCGACGAGCGGACGGCGTGGATCCTGACGGCAATTCTCGCCGCTGGCGCGATCGCGTTCCTCGCGGCCGTTCGTTTCGCGGACGTCCGGGTCTTCCAGGCCGCGGCCACCGTCTTCGACTTCTCGATCGTCTCGGCATTTGCCGTGCTGTTCGCGTTCGAGCCGGGCACGCCGACCCGCCAGCTCCTCTTCCTCGCGATCGTCGTCGGCGCGGCCCGCTTCGGGATGGCGGGCGGCATCGCCGTCGCGCTCGCAGCGATCCCGGTCTCGGCGTGGTTCGAGGAGCGGCGCTCACAGCATTTCGTCGGCACCTACCACACCGACTACGTGACGTTCCAGGCGGGCGCGGGGCTGCTGATGGCGCTGCTCGTCGGCTGGCTGTACGACCGCCTCAACGAGCAGCGGTCGACGGCGGTGCAGCGAGCCGACGAGGCGGAGGCGTTGCGGGACGAGCTGGGCCGCCGCGCCGACCTGCTCGAGGCGGCGAACCGCTGCGCCCGGGCGCTCTCCTCGTCGCTCGACCTGGACGAGGCTTTCGGAGCATTCATCCGCGAGCTGCGCGGCCTTGTGCCGTTCGACCGGATGGCGATCGTGCTCGCCGAGGGTGACGTTTCGCGTGTGATCGCGACCGCGGGGGCGAAGGCCGACGAGGTGGAGCCTCCCGGCTCGCAGTCGAGCCTCGAGAACAACCTGGTCGCTGACATCGTCGCAAGCGGCCAGACCGTCTACCGCGGCGACATGTCGAGCCCGGAATACGCCGAGGAGGCGTGGCTGCTCGAGCTGGGGGTGCACGCCCGCGTCGCGGCGCCGCTCCTCACAGGCGCGCGCACCATCGGGCTGATCTCAGTCGGGCGCCTCGAGGCGCACTCGTTCACCGCGCACGAGATCGAGCTCGTCAGCCTGCTCGGGCGGCTTGCGGCGTCCGCCGTTCAGAACATTCGCGCGTACGAGAGCGAGCGGCGCACTGTCGAGGAGCTGCGGCGGCTCTCCGAGCTGCGTGCGGACTTCGTCTCGCTCGTCTCGCACGAGCTGCGCAGTCCGATGGCGGCGGTGATCGGCGCCTCGCGGACGCTGCAACAGCGCTGGCGCGAGTTGCAGCCGGCCCAGCGCGAGGCCTTCCTCGCGCTGATCGGCGACGAGACGACGAGGCTCGCCGACCTGATCGGCGACGTGCTCGACACCTCGCGCATCGACGCCGGGACGTTCAGCTATCGCTTCACGGACGTGGATGTCGCGGCGCTCGTGCGTGACACGGTCGCAACGGCGTCGATCGCGCAGAGCGAGGTGCCGCTCGTCGCCGACGTCGACTCGACGCACGCCGTTGTGCGTGGCGACGCCGACAGGATGCGGCAGGTGTTCGCGAACCTGATCGACAACGCTGTGAAGTACTCGCCCGCTGGCTCGCCCGTCGAGGTTCGCGTCAGACGCACAGACGGCAACGTGCTCGTCTCGGTCAGCGACCACGGCAGCGGTGTCCCGGAGCAGGACCAGCGCCTGATCTTCGAGAAGTTCGGCCGCGCCGGCGGAGGCGGCACGAAGCCGGGCACCGGCCTCGGCCTCTTCATCGCGCGCTCGATCGTCGAGGCGCACGGCGGCACGGTGGACGTCCTGTCGGCGCCGGATCGCGGCGCCACGTTCACCGTGAAGCTGCCGGTTTAAGAGAGCTTCTTAGGTCTTCGCCTGCTTCGCGGGCCGCAGCTCACTGCCCAGCTCGCGTGCGCGCACCGCGATGCGGGCGCGGAGCTCGGGCGGCCCGAGCACGATCGCCTCGCCGCGATAGGAGACGACCTCGCCGACGAGCCACTCCACGCTGCCGACCGACTTGTCGGCCACCGCAGCGCCGTCGACGAGCGGCGTCGCTCCCTTCTCGACCTCCCAGCGCGCGACCTCCGGTGAGTACCAGATGCGCGCCGTCGTCGCCGTGTGCAGCTCCGACGGGTCGAACCCGTCGCGCGGCTTGAAGCTCTTGCGCAGCACCTTTGCCTTGCGCATCCGGTCGAGCCGGTATGACCGCGGCTGATCGCGCTCGACGTCCCACGTGTGCACGTACCAGTGGGGAAGGCGGCGCTCGATCGAGTACGGCTCGATCGTCCGCGTCAGCACCTCCTGCGCCTCCGGCTTCAGGTACTCGATCTCGACGAGCTTGTGCTCGTCGATCGCCTGCGTGAGCTTGTCGACGAGCCCTTCCTCCTCGCCGGCGTGCGGCGCGGGAGTCTGCGTCAGCTCGAACACGCCGAAGGTCTCCTCGAGCTTTGCGCGTACGCGGTCGAGCGGCGAGTGCGCGCCTGCGGCGACCATCGGCCCGACGAACTCGAGGGCGAGGCGGATGGCGCGCGCCTCGAGCGGCGTCAGGCGCGGCGCCCGGCGGAACGTGTCGCCGAAGAGCTCCTTGTCGACGTGCACCTCGTCTCCGTGGAGCTCCGCGTAGACCGCGTAGCAGCCGCCGCCGAAGTTGACGAGGTTGAGCAGCGACAGGTGCTCCTCGAGCGCTTCGGCCGGAATCGAGAAGCGGTCGATCAGCTCGCGCGCCGGGATCACGCCCTCGCGCTCGTCGCCGCAGGCGGCGAGCAGGTAGGCGAGGAGCGACTGCAG
>JAICTB010000077.1 GCA_025936595.1 Thermoleophilia bacterium
GGGGCTGGCTCGGCTACAACATGCTGATCATGCTCGCGGGCCTCCAGGCGATCCCGCCGGAGCTCTCGGAGGCCGCGCGCGTCGACGGCGCGGGGCCGGTCCGCATCTTCTTCAAGATCACCGTGCCGCTCCTTCGCCCCGTGCTCGTGTTCGCGGTGACGCTCTCGATCATCGGGACCTTCTCGCTCTTCACCGAGCCGTTCCTCCTGACCCAGGGCGGCCCGGCGAACGCGACGACGACGCCCGTCGTCCAGATCTGGAACAACACGTTCTCCTATCTGCGCGTCGGCTACAGCGCCGCGATGAGCTACGTGTTCCTCGCGATCATCGTCATCCTCGCGCTCGCACAGTATTTCCTCGTCAGCAGACGCGACCCGTACTACGAGAGGAGGGGACGCTGATGGTTGCCCACCGTGAAACCGCCGTGCCGCGCTTCGACCCGAAGGACATGGCGATTCGCGTCTTCGTCTACGCGGTGCTGATCGTGATCTCGGCGTTCATGATCCTGCCGTTCGCGTGGATGATCGTTTCCTCGCTGAAGCCGTTCCCGGAGATCTTCGCGGGGAACTCGTTCCTGCCGGTCCATTGGACGCTCCACAGCTTCCGTGCGTTCTTCCAGCAGCGCGACGCCGCCCAGGCCCTCTGGACGAGCTTCTACATCGCCGTTGCGAGCACCGCACTCTCCCTGTTCCTGTGCGCGCTCGGCGGCTACGGCTTCGCGAAGTTCCGCTTCCCCGGCCGCGGAGTGCTCTTCGCGTTCGTCATCGCAACGCTCGCCATCCCCTTCGCGGTCCTCATCGTCCCGCTGTTCGTGATGATGCGGAACACGTTCCACTGGATCGACACGCCGTGGCCGCTCATCGTCCCATGGGCCGCGAACGCCTTCGGGATCTTCTTCATGCGGCAGTACATGCTGACGATTCCCGACGAGCTGATCGACGCGGGCCGCGTCGACGGCGCATCCGAGCCGAGGATCTTCTTCCGCATCGTGCTGCCCGTCGCGCGGCCGGCATTGATCAGCCTCGGGATCATCTTCTTCATCTCGAGCTGGAACAACTTCCTCTGGCCGCTCGTGGTCCTGCCGTCGCCATCCCACTGGACGCTGCCGCTCGTCCTGCGCTCGTTGCAGGGCGCGCCGGGGCGGACGCCCTACGACGTGCTGATGGCCGGCTCGGTGGTGAGCACGCTGCCGATTGTGCTCGGCTTCCTGTTCGTGCAGCGGCGCCTTGTTGCCGGAATCCTTGCCGGGACGGTGAAGGGATGATCGGCGCGCCGCGCCTGGGGTGCGCGTACTACCCGGAGCAGTGGCCGCGCGAACGCTGGGCGCTCGACGCGCAGTTGATGGCCGAGACGGGCCTGTCGGTCGTCCGGATCGCGGAGTTCGCGTGGTCGAGGCTCGAGCCGAGCGAGGGCGCGTTCGACTTCGCGTGGCTGGACGAGGCAATCGGCATCCTCGCCGCGGCCGGGCACGACGTGATCCTCGGTACGCCCACCGCCGCGCCGCCCGCATGGCTCATCGAGCAGCACCCGGAGATCCTGCCGGTTCGCGCTGACGGGCGTGTGCACAAGTTCGGCCACCGGCGCCACTACTGCCCGAACGAGCCCGCCATGCGCGCGGCGTCCGAGCGCATCGTGCGCGCGCTGGGCCAGCGCTTCGGCCGGGACGAGCGCGTGAGCGCGTGGCAGATCGACAACGAGCTCGGCGGGCGCTGCTATTGCGAAACCTGCCGCGCCGCGTTCCACTCGTGGCTCGAACGACGCTATGAAAGCCTCTCGACGCTCAACGACGTATGGGGCACCGCGTTCTGGAGCCAGGAGTACACCGCCTGGAGCCAGGTCCCGTTGCCCGACGTCGCGGCGACGCCGGCGCCCGGACCGTTCGGCTTCAGCCGTAACGCGCCGAACCCCGGCCTGGGGCTCGACTTCCGGCGCTTCAGCTCCGACAGCCTGATCGAGTTCCTGAAGCTGCAGACGAAGGTGCTGCGGGAGACGTGCGATCCGCGGCAGCGGATCACGAACAACCTGATGGGCTTCGGCTTCCCGGAGATCGACTACCACGCGCTCGCGGAAGAAATCGACGTCGTCTCATGGGACAACTATCCGGTGATCGACACCACGCGGCAATGGGTCGGTCCGGCGCTCGCAGGAGACGCGATGCGCGGGCTCAAGCAGGCGCCCGTGTGGGTGCTCGAGCAGCAGGCAGGCCCCCTCGGATGGGAGTCGTTCCGCAGCCCGCATCCCGGCGAGAACCGGCTGTTCGCGTGGCAGGCGATCGCGCACGGAGCCGAGCTCGTGTCGTTCTTCCGCTGGCGAACCGCCCGGTTCGGGACCGAGCAGCACTGGCACGGCATCGTCGACGCGAACGGGCGCCTCGGGCGGCGCCGGGACGAGGTGCGCGCGCTTGCGGACGAGCTCGCCGGCGTCGGCGACGCACTCGCCGGCGCGCATCCGCGCGGCGACGTCGCGGTCCTCCACGACTACGACTCGCGGTTCGCGCTGCAGGTCCAGCCGACGAACCCGGCACTCGGCTACGAGGCGGGCGTGCGCGCACACTACGCCGCGTTGCGCGGTCTCGGTCTTGGTGTCGACGTCGTCTCGCCGCGGGCACCGCTCGCGGGGTACCGCATCGTCGTCGCGCCGTCGCTGTACGTGATGGACGAGTCGCTCGCGGAGACGCTCACGGAGTACGTGCAGGGTGGCGGGATCCTCGTCCTCGCACCGCGTACAGCGGTGAAGGACCGCTGCAACGCAATTCCGGAGCGGCCGCTGCCCGCCTGGCTCGACAGGCTTTGCGGGCTCGAGGTTGTCGACTACATGAGCTTCGGCCCGGAGGAAGGGGTCGCGATCAGGGGCGAGGACGACGGCCTCCTGGCCGGCAATCTGCACGGCTGGTTCGAGCGCGTCGAGCCCGCGACCGCGACGGCGCTCGCCGTGTATGCCGAGGGTCCGTTTGCAGGCACGCCCGCTGTCACCGTGAACGAGGTCGGCGACGGCCGCGCCGTCTACGTCACCGGTGTCGGCGACGAGAGCGCGCTCCAACACCTGTACCTGCTGGTCGCCGGCGGCGCCGGCCTCGAGCTGCTCGTCCTCCCGCACGACGTCGAGGCGGCGGCGCTCGCCGGGAAGAGCTCGGATCTCCTGCTGCTCTTCAACCATTCGGACGAGGAGCGCACCGTCGACATCGACGTCGACGTCGGGAACGGCGAGTGGCGCGCCCGCATCGGCTCCGTGTCCGGCGGCAGGGTCGTGCTCGAGCCGCGCGGGCTCGCCTTCCTCGAAGCGGAACGCGCACCGCAGCCGGCGAGCCCGCTCGCCGACACGCTGCCATGACCGGTGCGCAACCGCTCCCTGCCCTCCACGCGCTCGCCGGCCGCTTCCCGACCGGCTTCGTCTGGGGCACCGCGACCGCCGCGTACCAGATCGAGGGCGCATGGAACGAGGACGGCAAGGGCGAGAGCATCTGGGACGTCTTCTGCCGCATCCCGGGGGTGATCGAGGACGGCCGGAGCGGAGCCGAGACATGTGACCACTACCACCTCCTCGACGACGACCTGGATCTGCTGGCCGATCTCGGAGCAAGCGCGTACCGGTTTTCGGTCGCCTGGTCCCGCGTTTTGCCGGAGGGCAGGGGACGCATCAACGAACCGGGCTTCGCGTTCTACGAGCGGCTGGTGGACGGGCTCCTCCAGCGAGGCATCCGGCCGTTCGTCACGCTGTATCACTGGGACCTGCCGCAGGCGCTGCAGGAGCGCGGCGGCTGGCTCGCGGACGACATCCCGGCCTGGTTCGCCGACTACGCGAGCCTCGTCGTCGCGCGTCTCGGCGACCGCGTGCGCGACTGGGTGACGCTCAACGAGCCGCAGGTGACCGCGTTCGCCGGCTACCAGTCGGGAGTTCATCCGCCCGGCGTGAAGGACACCGCGAGCGCGCTCATCGTCGCGCACCACCTCTTGCTTGCGCATCGCGCCGGCGCAGCTGCAATCCGCGCGGCATCCTCGGAGGCGCGCGTCGGAATCGCGCTCAACCTCTCGCCCGCGCACCCGGCGAGCGCATCCGCCGAGGACGGCGAGGCGGCGCGCATGGCGGACGGCGCCGGCAACCGCTGGTTCCTCGACCCGCTGTTCGGGCGCGGCTACCCGCAGGACGTCGTAGAGCGCTACGGCGAGGTCGCTCCGCCGCCGCTCGAAGGCTACGACGGCGCCCTCGACTTCCTCGGCATCAACTACTACACGCGAAACATCGTGCGCGCGGCGCCTGGGACGAAGCTCGGCTTCGAGCCGCTGCCGCCGGAAGGAGCGCTGACCGAGATGGGCTGGGAGATCTATCCCGACGGCCTCCGAGAGATCCTTCTACGCGTCCACCGCGACTACGCGCCTCGCGAGCTCTTCATCACCGAGAGCGGCGCGGCGTTCCCCGACGGGCCGGACGGGGACGACCCCGCGCGGGTCGAGTATCTCGAGAGTCATTTCTCGGCGGCTGCAGACGCGATCGACGACGGCGTTCGCCTCCGCGGCTACTTCGTCTGGTCGCTGCTCGACAACTTCGAGTGGCATCTCGGGTTCACGAAGCGCTTCGGCCTCGTGTATGTCGACTATGAGACGAAGCAGCGGACGATCAAGTCGAGCGGGCGCTTCTACCGCCAGCTCGCGACGGCGGGCCGATGAGATCACCAGGCCTGTGCACCGGTCGCGTCGAAGAACCTTCCCGTCGCGCCACCCTCCCCGAGCGCGAGCTCCACGACGACGCGCGCGCCCTCGTCAGCAGAGAGCGGCGCGCCAGGACCGCCCATGTCGGTGCGGACCCAGCCGGGGTGGACGGCGTTGACGCGGATCCCGTCGGCGCGCAGCGCCTGCGCCGCGACCAGCACGAACGCGTTCACGGCGGCCTTCGACGTGCAGTAGCTGAGCCCGGTCCCGCTCATGCCGCCCGAGAACTGTCCCGCTTCCGACGAGACGACGATGACGTGCGCACCCCGGGCTGCGCGCAGCGCCGTGAGCAGCGCTTGCGTGAGGAGGATCGGCGCCTCGACGTTGACCGCGTGCACAGCGCGGTACGTCTCGAGCTCGAACCCATCGAGGCGCTCGTCGGGGCGCGGATTCACGGCAGCGTTGTGCACGAGCAGGTGGAGCTCAGGTGCGGCTGCAGTCGCCTGTCGCGCGACTTCCGCGACGCCGGCAACGCAGGCGAGGTCGCCGACCACGCTCACGCCGCCGAGCTCGTCCGCCAGCGTTCGCGCCGCCTCGGGGTCGCGGGCGTGGCACAGCACGCGCGTACCGCTGCCCGCGAGCGCTCGCGCGATCGCGCGGCCGATGCCGCGAGAGGTGCCGGTGACGAGCGCGTTCACGGGGTGGATCGATGCTAACGGCGGGGAGCGATCGCACCTACGCGATCGGGCTCGACTTCGGTACGGCGTCGGCACGCGCAGTCGCACTCGACACCGAGACGGGTGATGAGCTCGCGACAACCGTGTCCCCCTATGCGGGGGGAAGGGGCGGCGTGATCAGTGACGACGCGGATCCGAACCTTGCACGGCAGGAGCCGCAGGACTACGCCGACGCGCTGGAGCTCACGCTCGGCGGCGTCGTCGCACAGCTCGCAGAGCAGGGAGCGCTCGAGCACGGCCGCATTGTCGGGATCGGCGTCGCAACGACCGGCTCGACGCCGCTGCCCCTCGACGACTCGGCCCGGCCGCTCGCCCTGGACGAGCGGTTCCGCCCCGATCCCGCCGCGAAGGCCTGGCTCTGGAAGGACCACACCGCCCACGCCGAGGCGGCCGAGATCACCTCCCTGCTCGAGGAGCGCGAACTGCCCTACCTGGCCTACGTCGGGGGAACGTACTCGTCGGAGTGGTTCTGGGCGAAGATCCTCCGTTGCGCGCGCACGTCACCCGCGGTGTTCGCCGCTGCGGCGAGCTGGTGCGAGCTCTCCGACTTCGTCCCGGCCCTCGCGACAGGTGCCGGGCTCGACATGAGCCGCAACGCGTGTGCAGCAGGCCACAAGGCGATGTTCTCGCGGTTGTGGAACGGCCTCCCCGCCGCGTCGTTCCTCGCGGAGCTCGAGCCCGGGCTCGCCGCGCTGCGCGAGCGGCTGTACGAGGACGTCCGGCCGGCCGGAGACCGGGCCGGCTCGCTGCGGCCGGACCTCGCGGAGCGGGTCGGGCTCGGCGGCGAGGACGTCGCCATCGCTGTCGGCACGTTCGACGCGCACGCAGGCGCTGTCGCGGGGGGTGTCCGTCCGGGACGGCTCGTGAAGATCGTCGGAACGAGCACCTGCGACTGCACGGTCACGGGAGAGCCCGAGCCGCGCCCGATCCCAGGCGTCTGCGGCGTCGTGCAGGACTCGGTGCTGCCGGGGCTCGTGGGGGTCGAGGCGGGGCAGTCCGCCGTCGGGGATCTCTTCGACTGGTTCGTGCGCACGCTGGCGCCAGAGGGGCTCGCCGGCCCCGAAGCCCACGAGCGCCTCTCCGCAGCCGCCGCAGGGCTCGAGCCGGGCGCGAGCGGGCTCGTCGCCCTCGACTGGAACAACGGGAATCGAACCGTTCTCGTCGATCCGTTGCTCTCCGGGCTCGTCGTCGGTCAGACGCTCGCAACGACCGCGGCGGAGATCTATCGCGCACTGATCGAGGCGACGGCCTTCGGGGCACGCGTGATCGTGGAGCAGGTCGAGCGGTACGGCCTCCCGATCGAGGACGTCGTCGTGAGCGGCGGGATCGCGCAGAGCCCGCTCGCGATGCAGATCTACGCGGACGTGCTCGGCCGTACCGTGCGCCTTGCCAGGTCGGCGAATGCCTCCGCGGCCGGTGCCGCGATCTTCGGCGCGGTCGCCGGCGGTGCGCACCCGGACGCAGAACATGCACAGGCGGCGATGGGAGGGGTCGGCGAGATCGCGTACCAGCCGCGGTCTGACGCGGTGCGCATCTACGAGCGGTTGTACGGCGTGTACCGGAAGCTGCACGACGCGTTCGGGCGGGTCGACGGCCCCCTCTCCAGCGTCATGAAGGAGCTGATCGAGATCCGGGCGGGGGCGCTCGCGTGACGCTGCGCGAAGAGGTCTGCCGCGCGAACAGGTTGCTGCCGCAGGCCGGCCTCGTGACGATGCACTCCGGCAACGCGAGCGGGCTCGATCGCGAGCGCAACGTCGTCCTGATCAAGCCGAGCGGCGTGGACTACGACACGCTCGCGCCCGACGACGTGGTCGAGGTCGATGCGGAAACCGGGGAGCCGACCGGGGAGTGCATGCGGCCGAGCGTCGACCTGCCGCACCACCTCTACCTCTACCGGCACCTCGACGGCGTCGGCGGGATCGTCCACACGCACAGCAACTTCGCGACTGCTTTCGCTGCAGTCGGCCGATCGATCCCGTCGTGCCTCACCGCGATCGCCGACGAGTTCGGCGGCGACATCCCGTGCGCGCCGTACGTCGACAACGAGGGAGAGCACATCGGCGAGGCGATCGTCGCGCACCGGACGCAGGCGCCCGGGATCCTCCTCGAGTCGCACGGCGTGTTCGCCTGGGGCGAGACGGTCGCGGCCGCGGTCAAGGCGGCGGTCATGATCGAAGACGTCGCGCGCACCGTCTGGTACGCGCTCCAGCTCGGCGATCCCGTCCGGCTGCCCGACGACGAGATACAGAAGTGGCACGGCCGCTACCGGTACCGATACGGCCAACCTGACCCGGCGACGAAGGGACCACCATGACAGCCACCAACGGCCCGCTGCGGCTCGGCTTCGTGCCCGCGAACCGCGGGTTCTTCTCCAGCAAGCTCGCGGCCGAGATGCGCGGCAAGACGATCGAGGCGCTCCAGGCGCTGGGGGCAGAAGTCGTCGTCCCGGACACGGAGCAGACCGAGGTCGGTTCCGTGCAAAACCTGGACGAGGCGATCGTCGCAGGCCGCCTGATGCGGGAGGCCGACGTCGACGGCATCGTCGTCGGCGCGGTCAATTTCGGCGACGAGCAGTCGGCGGCGTGGGCAGTGCGGGAAGCGCGCCTCGACGTGCCGGTCTTCATCTACGGCTGCCAGGAGGAGGCCGTGCTGTCCCGGACGATGTCCCGGCGCGACTCGTTCTGCGGGCTGCTGTCGATCGGCGAGGCACTCCGGCAGGTCGGCGTGAAGTACTCCGTCGGCAGCAGGCCGATTCTCTACCCGTCCGATCCCGCCTTCGCGGACGACATGCGCTGGTTCATGGGCGTCTGCCGCGTCGTCAACGGTCTGCGCCGCGCGCGGTATGGGCAGGTCGGGGCGCGACCCGAGGACTTCTGGACGTGCCGCTTCGACGAGAAGCAGCTTCAGCGGCTCGGCGCCACGACGGTCGTCGTCGACCTGTCCGAGGCGCTCGCGGGTGCGAACGCCTTCGCCGACGACGACCCCGATGTGCTCACGCTGATCGAGTCGATCCGCGGCTATGCCGACGTGGGCACGACGCCGGACCCGGTGCTCGGCAAGCTCGCGCGGTTCGAGCTCTTCCTGCGCCGATTCGCCGAGCGCAACCGACTCGACGCACTCGCCGTGCAGTGCTGGACGTCGATCCAGGCGAACTATGGCTCCTGCTCGTGTCTCGCCATGTCGCGGCTCGGCGACGAGGGCATCCCCTCGGCGTGCGAGGCGGACGTCCTCGGCACGCTGTCGATGCACGCGCTGCAGCTCGCGGGAGGCACCCCGGCCGCGCTGGCCGACTGGAACAACCTCCACAACGAGGACGACGAGCTCGTGAACGTGTGGCACTGCGGCGTCTTCCCTGCGGCGTTCACGAGCCGGCGCCCGAAGATCGGAGTGCAGGAGATTATCGCCGGCTCCGGCGCCGCTGAGTACGAGGACTCGATCGGGACCGTCGAGTTCGTCGCCGATCCCGGCGCGCTGACCCTCTCCCGCGTCACGCAGGACCCGGATGGAAGCTGGAAGGCCGTGATCGTCGAGGGTGCGCTCGAGGACAACCCTGCTGACACGTTCGGCTCGTACGGCTGGTGCCGCATCCCCGACCTGCAGGGCCTCTACCGCGACGTGCTGCTCCGCCACTTTCCGCATCACGTGGCGATCACGAAGGGCCACTGCGGCAATGTGCTCTGGGAGGCCTTCGGGAATTACCTGGGCTTCCAGGTCTACCACGCGGGCCAGGCCGTCCCGGGGGCCTACACCCCGGTGCGCCCTTTCGCGCACGCGGAGGCGTCCCTGCCGGCGCTCGCGTGACGCCGCTTCGCACCGAGACCGTCGA
>JAICTB010000172.1 GCA_025936595.1 Thermoleophilia bacterium
CCGTCACGGCGCGCACGCGCGCGAGCATCGGGCCTGCACCCTCGAGCTTGACGGCGTCGGCGCCCGACTCCTTGACGAAGCGGATCGCGTTCTCGAGCGCTTGCACATCGGAGACCTGGAACGAGCCGAACGGCATGTCTGCGACGACGAGCGGGCGCCGCGCGCCGCGATTGACGGCGCGCGTCAGGACGATCATCTCGTCCATCGTCGCCGGCACGGTCGAATCGTGGCCGAGGACGACCATTGCCGCGGAGTCTCCAACGAGGATCACGTCGACCCCGGCGGCGTCGGCGAGATGGCCCGACGGCGCGTCGTAGGCGGTGATCATCACGATGCGGTCGCCGCGGCGCTTCATCTCCGCGAGCTCCGGCAGGGCGAGCTTGCCGGGGGCGGGCGTGCCGGGCGCGGGCTTGCGTGGGCGGGTGGTCATGGTGCTGCTCCTTCCCTGAGCGGGACGTTGTCGATCAGCCGCGTCGTGCCGACGGTGGCTGCGATGGCAAGGGTGGGGCCTACGAGGTCACGGACGGCGACGTAGTCGGGATCGAGGCCGGCTTCTGCAAGCACGGCTCGCGCAGCCTCGACGTCGCCTGTCGCGAGCGCCCGCGGAATCGCGCGCGCCTGCTCGCGCTCGGCGGGGGAGAGGCGCGCATTCCGCGACGAGAGGGCCAGCCCGTCGGCGTCGCGGACGGTCTCGACGACGCGTATCTCCACCGGGAGATTCAGGTCGCGCACGAGCTGCTCGAGCATCGCGACCTGCTGTGCGTCCTTGCGCCCGAACCACGCGCGCTGCGGCCTGACGATGTTGAAGAGCTTGACGCAGACGGTGGCGACACCGCGGAAGTGACCGGGCCGGTGCGCCCCCTCGAGGCCCTCCGCGACACCGACCGGCTCGACCCACGTCGCGAATCCCGGCGGGTACATCTCGCCGGTCGACGGTGCGAAGAGCACGTCGACTCCTTCCGCCTGCGCCTTCGACGCGTCCTCCTCGAGGTCGCGCGGATACGCCGAGAGGTCGGTGCCGTCGGCGAACTGCGCCGGATTGACGAACACGCTCGCGACCAGGACGTCGCACTCCGCCCGTGCCGCGCGCAAGAGCGCGGCATGGCCCGCGTGCAGTGCGCCCATCGTCGGCACGAGCCCGACGATGGCGTCGCGCGCGACGTCCAGCTCCGCGATCGACCGCGCGACGATCATGCGCGGGTCGCCTCCAGCAGCGTCTCGTATAGACCCTCGAAGTCGGTCCCGCGCAGCACCTCGCGGTGCCGTTCGACCGTCTCCCAGTCGCCGCGCGCGATCGGCCCCGTGAGCTCGAAGCCGTTCTCGATCGTGCGTGACATCAGCGGCACGAGGGCCTCCGGCGGCGCGCCCGCCTCGGCGACGAGGCCGGACGCGACCCGGTACAGCGTGACGAGGAAGTTCGATGCGATCGCGGCGCCCGCGTGGTAGACGACACGCCGGTCGTCGGCAAGCTCGAACGGGCGCAGCCCGAGCGTCTCGGCGAGCCAGAGCGCGCGTGCGTGCGCGTCGCCGTCCTCGGCGGTGACGCCTGCCCACGCACCGTCCAGCTGTTCCGGGCCGCGGCCCCTGACGAGTGTCTGCAGCGGGTGAACGGAGAAGCGGCGCCGGTGGGGCGCGAGCGCGGCCAGGGGAGTCGCACCCGAGACGTGCGCGACCCACGGCCCCGGCTGGATTCCGGCTGCGACCTCGGCGATCGCGCGGTCCGGAACGCAGAGCAGGCGCAGTTCACCGTCCTCGCGCACGCTGACGCCGCGCTCGCGCAGGCGCGCGGCGATCGCGGTGCCGGCGCGACCCGCGCCGATGACGCTCACGTCCTCGAACATGTGGCTGGCTCCAGTTCCTCGCGGATACCGGGCACCGCACAATCTACCCCCTCCGTCCGGGCCGGCCGCGAAGATGGAGGTTGGTAGGGTTTCCGAGATGCCGATCTACGACTACGTCTGCATGAGCTGCGAGTCCCATTTCGAGGAGCTCGTCGCCATGTCCGACCCCGATCCGAGCTGCCCCGACTGCGGCAACCAGAAGGTCGCCAAGCAGTTCAGCAGGTCGTTCGCGGCGCACGGCACCTCCGGGCAGCCCTCCTTCGGTGGCGGCTGCTGCGGCGGATCCTGTGGCTGCTGCGGCTGACCTCTCCCTGATCGCCTACGGCGACGTCGTCGCCGGCTGCGAACGCTGCTCGCTCGCGCAGACGCGCACGCAGGTCGTCTTCGGCGCAGGCTCTCCGAGCGCCGAGCTGATGTTCGTCGGCGAGGCGCCCGGCTTCCACGAGGACAAGCAGGGCGTGCCTTTCGTCGGCGCTGCCGGGAAGCTCCTCGGCAAGCTGCTCGAGGGGATCGGCCTGTCACGCGACGAGGTCTGGATCGCGAACGTGCTCAAGTGTCGGCCGCCCGGGAACCGCAATCCGCTGCCGGAGGAGATCGAGGCGTGCGAGCCGCATCTCTGGCGGCAGATCGAGCTGATCCAGCCCAGGCTGATCGCGACGCTCGGCAACTTCGCCACGAAGCTCCTCACCGGGAAGCCCGACGGGATCACCCAGGTACACGGCCGCGACCAGGAGGTCGTGCTCGGCGGCAACGTCGTCATGCTCTACCCGATCTTCCATCCGGCTGCCGCGCTCTACACGCCGCGGATGCTGCAGGTGCTCGAGGAGGACTTCGCCCGCATCCCGCAGCTCCTCGGGCGGTCGCCGGCGGAGCGAGAGCCGGACCGGGAGGCCGCGGTCGGCTTCGCCGAGCAGCTCAACCTCTTCTAGCCTGCTGCGCATGAAGGAGGTGACGGCGTCTCCGGGAGAGACGGAAGCGCTTGCCGCGCGGCTCGCCGTCCTGCTCGCCGCCGGCGATGTCATCGCGGTCTCGGGCGAGCTCGGTGCGGGCAAGACCACGTTCGTCCGCGGCGCGGCGCGTGAGCTCGGCGTGACCGAGCCCGTCTCGAGCCCCACCTTCACGATCGGTCACCGCTACGAGGCGCCGGTGCCGGTCGCGCACCTCGACCTCTACCGGATCGCAGGGCTCGACCCGGAGGAATGGGGCGACCTCGAGCCGTACTTCGACGGCACGATTGCCTTCGTCGAATGGCCCGAGCACGGCGGCGACTGGCTCCCGCAGGCGCGCGCGGTCGTTACCCTCGAGCATGTCGACGAGTCGCACCGGAGCGTGAGGATCGACAGTGATCTTGGCCTTTGACACCGCCACGTCCTTCGGCGCCGTCTGCGCCGCCACGCCGGGCCGCCGCGACCGCGCGGCGCGGGCGGGCGACCTGCTCCAGGCGGTCGATCGCCTCGTCGCCGATCCCGCCGCGCTCGAAGGGATCGTCGTCGGCCGCGGGCCCGGCAGCTTCACGAGCATCCGCATCGGGCTCGCGACGGCACGCTCGCTCGCACTCGCGCTCGGGGTTCCGGTCGCGGGCGCCTCGACGCTCGACGCCTACGACGGTGCAATGCCGGTGATCGACGCGCGTCGCGGCGAGGTCTTCACCACCGGGCTCTTCGCCACAAGGCCGTGCGTGTGCCGTCCCGAGGAGCTCGACGTCGACGGGCTCGCGCTCGTGGGCGACGGAGCGATCCGGCATCGCACGATCTTCGAGGCGAACGGCGCGACGGTCGCCGCAGACGACGATCCCGCGCATCTGCCCGACGCGCTCCTCCTGATCGAGCGCGCCGGCACGTTCGGCGCGGCGGAGCTCGTCGAGCCGCTGTACGTCAGAGAGCCCGACGCCAAGCCGAGCCGATGACCGCCGTCGCCGTTGAGATCCGTAGGCTCGAGGCCGCCGACCTGACCGCGATCGAGGCGATCGAGCAGCGGGCGTACCCGACGCCCTGGTCGAGGTCGATGTTCGCGTCGGAGCTCGCCAAGCCGACCTCTATCTGCCTCGGCGCGTTCGAGGGAGACGACCTGCTCGGGTACGTGATCAACTCGCGCTACGTCGACGCGTGGCACATCATGAACGTCGCGGTCGATCCCGACCGCAGGCGACGCGGCATCGCGACGAGGCTGCTCGAGCGGCTCTTCGAGCTCACGCGCGACGACGAGCGGCGCGGCTACACGCTCGAGGTGCGGATCTCGAACGAGGACGCGATCCGCCTCTACGAGCAGCTCGGCTTCGAGCCGCGCGGAATCCGCCGCGGCTATTACACGGACAACAAGGAGGACGCGCTGATCATGTGGAGGGAACCGGCTGCGTGATCCTGGGCATCGAGACGAGCTGCGACGAAACGGCCGCGGCGGTCGTGACAGACGACGGCGAAATTGCGACCAGTGTGGTCGCGAGCCAGGCAACCCTCCATGCCAGATTCGGCGGGGTGGTACCGGAGGTCGCGAGCCGCCGGCATCTGGAACTGATCGCGCCCGTGATCGACGAGGCGCTCGGCGAGCGGGAGGTGGACGCCGTCGCGGTGACGACGCATCCCGGACTGATCGGCGCGCTCCTCGTCGGCGTCGCGGCGGCGAAGGCGCTCGCGTGGGCGCGGCGGCTGCCGTTGATCGCCGTCAACCACCTGCACGGGCACGTCGCGTCCCTGTATCTGCGCCCGCTCGACCTCGAGCCGCCGTTCACCTGCTTGCTCGCGAGCGGCGGGCACACGATGCTGCTCGATGTGCAGGAGCGGGGCGGGTTCCGCGTGCTCGGAACGACGCTCGACGACGCCGCCGGCGAGGCGTTCGACAAGGGCGCGCGGCTGCTCGGACTCGGCTACCCCGGCGGCAGGGAGATCGACGCACTTGCGAAGCAGGGCGATCCGCGCGCGTACGACTTCCCGGTCGCGCGCGTCCCGGGCCTCGACTTCTCGTTCTCCGGGCTGAAGACGGCACTGCTCTACACCGTGCGCGACCTTTCGCCGCACGAGCTCGAGGCGCGGCGCGCCGATCTCGCCGCGAGCTACCAGCGCGCGATCGTGCGCGCGCTCACGGAGCGGGTCGAGGCGACCGGTGCCGATCGAGTCGCCGTCGTCGGCGGGGTCGCCGCGAACTCCGAGCTCCGTGCGGCGCTTCCGGATGCCGCGCTCGCGCCGCTTTCGCTCTGCACCGACAACGCGGCGATGATCGCGTCGGCCGCCCGGTACGCGCCGCCCGTCCCCTACCCCGAGTACCTTTCGCTCGATGCACGTGCAACCGCGTAGCGCGGTCGCCCTGCTCGCGGTCGCCGCACTCACGATCGTGCTCGCGGTGACGGTGGCGGCCCGCGGCCGCGACGC
>JAICTB010000287.1 GCA_025936595.1 Thermoleophilia bacterium
GATCTACGTCGAGCTGCAGAACGCGCACCTCGAGGTCCAGCAGCGGATCAACCCGCAGCTCGTCGAGCTCGCGCAGAAGCGCGGTCTGCCGCTGGTCGCGACCGGCGACGTCCACTATCTTCGGCACGAGGACGCGCGCGCCCACGAGGCGCTGCTCTGCATCCAGTCCGGCGACTCGCTCAAGAATCCGAGCCACTGGAAGTTCGAGACGGACCACTTCTACTTCAAGACGCCCGAGGAGATGGCGGCCGACTTCCCGGGGCAGGAGGAGGCGCTGCGGCGGACGCTCGAGGTGGCCGAGCGGTGCCATGTCGAGATCGAGCTCGACCAGATCCTGCTCCCGCACTTCCCGACCCCCGACGGCCGCGACGCGTTCGAGTACCTCGTCGAGCTGTGCGAGCGCGGCGTCGAGAAGCGCTACGGGACGGTGACGCCGGAGCTCCGCGAGCGGCTCCAGTTCGAGCTGAAGACGATCAAGGAGATGGGCTTCTCCGACTACTTCCTGATCGTCGCCGACTTCGTCGGCTTCGCGAAGCGGAACGGGATCAGCGTCGGTCCGGGACGTGGCTCCGCCGCCGGCTCGCTCGTCGCCTACTGCCTCGAGATCACCGACCTCGACCCGATCCGCTACGACCTGCTCTTCGAGCGCTTCCTCAATCCGGGCCGCAAGTCGATGCCGGACATGGACATCGACTTCGCCGTCGCCGGGCGTGACCGCGTCATCAACTACGTGCGCGAGAAGTACGGTCGCGACCGGGTCGCACAGATCATCACCTTCGGGACGATGGCTGCCCGCGCGGCCGTCCGCGATGCCGGCCGCGTGCTCGAGGTGCCGTACGGCGTCGTCGACAAGCTCGCCAAGCTGATCCCTGAAGGCCCGGGCCAGGCGCTCGACGATTGCCTCAAGCCGGGTTCCGAGCTGAAGCAGGCGGTCGACGCCGACCCGGTCTCGAAGGAGATCGTCGAGCTCGCCCGACCGCTCGAGGGCCTGACGCGCCAGGACGGGATCCACGCCGCGGCAGTCGTGATCGGCGCCGAGCCGTTGATGCACACGGTGCCCCTGCAGCAGAAGGGGCCCGACCAGGAGGTCGTGACGCAGTTCGACGGCGTGACGATCGAGAAGCTCGGCCTGCTCAAGATGGACTTCCTCGGGCTCCGCAACCTCGACGTGATCGACAAGGCCGTCGAGCTCGTCCCGGGTCTCGACATCTCGACGATTCCGCTCGACGACCGCAAGACGTACGAGATGCTCGCCCGCGGCGAGGCGATCGGCGTCTTCCAGTTCGAGGGCTCCGGCATGCGCGACGCGCTCCGGCAGGTCAAGCCGACGAACTTCGAGGATCTCATCGCCCTCGTCGCGCTCTACCGGCCGGGGCCGATGCGCTACATCCCCGACTACGCGCGCCGCAAGAACGGCCAGGAGCCCGTCGCCTATCCCGACCAGCGCCTCAAGGAGATCACCTCCCCGACCTACGGGATCTGCATCTACCAGGAGCAGTACATGGAGATCGCCAAGCAGATCGCCGGCTTCTCTCCTGCCGAGGCCGACGACCTGCGGAAGGCGATCGGGAAGAAGATCCATTCGCTCATGGCGTCCCTCAAGACGAAGTTCCTCGAGGGCTGCGCCGCGAGCGGCACCTCGGCCGGGGTCGCCCAGCAGCTCTGGGCCGACATGGAGCAGGCGCAGGACTACTCCTTCAACAAGTCGCACGCCGCCTGCTACGCGCTGATCGCGTA
>JAICTB010000102.1 GCA_025936595.1 Thermoleophilia bacterium
GCTGGCGGAGGCGCTGCGCGACGACCTGTCGCTGACCGGGACCAAGGTCGCGTGCGGCGAGGGGCACTGCGGGGCGTGCACCGTCCTCGTCGACGGCGCCCCGACGCTCGCGTGCATCACGCTCCTGCACACGGTCGGGGAGGCGAAGGTGACGACGATCGAGGGATTGCGCGACCACCCGATGGTGCAGTCGTTCGTGCGCGCGGACGCGTTGCAGTGCGGCTTCTGCACGCCGGGGCAGATCGTCAGCGCGGTCGCGCTCGTCGACGCGACCCCGGCGCCGTCCAGCGAGGAGATTCGACACGCCATGGCAGGCAACCTCTGCCGCTGCGGCGCGTACCCGAAGATCGAGGAGGCGATTCACACGTGGCGAGACTGATCCGCACCGAGAAGGAGGTCGAGGGCCGGTACGAGGAGGTCTGGCTCGTCGTCGAGGAGGACGCGCTCGAGCAGTGGCCGGCCGGCCCCCGCTCGATCGTCGGGCAGCCGGCGCTCCGCCAGGACGGGCTCGAGCGTGCGCGCGGCGAGGCCGTCTACACCGCCGACCTCAAGCTGCCCGGCATGCTGCACGCCGCCGTCCTGCGCTCGCCGTACGCACACGCGCGCGTCGCGCGCATCGACCTCACGCCCGCCCTCGCGCTGCCGGGCGTGCACGCGGCAATCGGCCCGCAGGACATCGAGCAGCTCACCGACGAGTGCGGCTTCCAGGGCGCCGCCGTCGCAGCGGTGTGCGCGGACACCTACGCGCACGCGCGCGCCGCAGTCGCGGCGATCGACATCGACTGGGAGGAGCTACCCGTCCTGCTCGATCCCGACGAGGCGGTCGCGCGCGGCGAGCTGATCGGCGAGCCGCGCGTGCGCGAGCGCGGCGACTACGAGCGCGGGCTCGCCGAGGCCGACGTCGTCGTCGAGGGCACGTACCGCACGCAGGTCGTCCTGCACAACTCGATGGAGACGCACCAGTCGGTCGTGCAGTGGGTCGGCGACACGCTCGAGGTGTACATCTCGACGCAGTACATCTGGGGCATCCGCGACGAGATCGCGCAGGGCCTCGGCCTGCCGCCAGACAAGGTGCGCGTCGTCTGCAACTACATGGGCGGCGGCTTCGGGTCGAAGAACAGCGCCGACGACTACACGTTCATCGCGATCGAGCTCGCCCGGCGCACGCACCGCCCTGTGCGCTGCGCGCTGACGCGTCGCGAGGAGAATCTCGTGAGCGGCAACCGCAACGCGACGATTCAGCGGCTGACGATCGGCGCGCGGGCGGACGGCACGTTGACGGCGCTCCGTGGCGAATACGTGAACGCAACGGGCTGGAACGGCTGGTCGTCGCCGGTCGAAGGGCCGATGCAGATGCTCTACGCGTGCGACAACGTGCACACGACGACGTACGGCGCGAAGATCAACCAGCCGCCGATGAAGGCGTTCCGGGCGCCCGGCTTCGTCGAAGGGACGTTCGGGCTCGAGGCGCTACTCGACGTGCTCGCGTCGAAGCTCGAGATCGACCCGCTCGAGTTGCGCCGTCGCAACCACACGGACCACGACGCGTCCGACGACCGCCCGTACAGCGGCAAGAACCTGCTCGAGTGCTACCGCCGCGCCGAGCCCCACTGGTCGCGGCGCGAGGAGGTGCGCGCGCGCTCGACCGAGACGGTGAAGCGCGGCGTCGGGATGGCCTCGCAGATCTGGTACGGCGGCGGCGGCCCTCCGAGCTACGCGTGGATCCGCGTCGGCTCGGACGGACGCGCGACCGTCGTCACGGCGATGCAGGACATCGGCACGGGCACGCGCACGGCGATGGCGCAGATCGCGGCAGAGGAGCTCGGCATCCCGCTCGAGCACGTGACGGTGTCGCTCGGCGACTCGACGCGCGGCCCGTTCGCGTCGATCTCGGCAGGCTCCTCGACGACGCCGTCGATGGGCCCTGCTGTCCGTGCGGCGGCCGCCGATGCGCGCCGCCAGATCGAGGAGATCGCCGAGCAGCGCGGCACGCCCGGCGCTCCGCTCGCCGAGATCGTCGGCCTGCTCGAGGACGCGCAGATCCTCGGCAAGGGCGCGCGCGGCCCGAACCCGGCGGGCATGCAGGTGCTGACCTTCGGCGTGCAGGTCGCGGAGGTCGCCGTCGACGTCGAGACGGGCGAGGTGTGGGTCGACCGCATCGCCGCCGTGCACGACGTCGGTCGGGTGATCAACCCGCTCGGCGCCTCGAGCCAGATCGAGGGCGGGATCATCCAGGGGATCGGGCACACGCTCTCCGAGCACCGGCTGCACGACCCGGGCAGCGGCCGGATCCTCACGACGAGCCTCGACGCGTACAAGCTGCCGACGATCGCCGACGTTCCGGAGATCGTCAGCGAGCTCGTCGACGAGCCCGACACGCAGCTCACGAACCTCGGCTCGAAGGGCCTCGGCGAGCCGCCGATCATCCCGGTCGCCGCGGCGATCGCGAATGCGATCCGCGACGCGACCGGCGCCGAGGTGCATCAGCTGCCGATCAGCCGCGAGGAGATGCTGCGTGCGCTCCGCGAGGCGGCAGAGAGGGAGAAGGTTGGAGCTCCGGCGCGCGTCTAGCCTCGAAGACCTGGAGGACAGTCTCTTCCTAGCCGGGGGCACGGAGCTCGTGCCGCTGCTTCGAAACGGGCTCGTCCGCGGGGAATCGCTGGTCGACATCCGGGACATCGTCCCGCGCGGGATCGACGGGCAGCGGATCGGCGCGGGCGCGACCCTCGCCGAGCTCGAATGCGACCCGCAGGTCCCGGAGGCGCTCCGCGAGGCCTGCCGTCTCGCCGCAAGCCCGCAGCTGCGCAACATGGGAACGCTCGGCGGCAACCTTCTGCAGTCGACACGCTGCTGGTACTGGCGCCTGAACTGGCCCTGCCGCCTTCACGGTGGTGACGAGTGCTTCGCGCGGGAGGGCGAGCACCGGGAGCATGCGATCTTCGCGAACGACTTCTGCGCGTCGGCGCACCCGTCCGACGTGGCGGCAGCGCTCGTCGCGCTCGGGGCAACGCTGCGCACGAACCGGCGCGAGCTCCCCGTCGCCGAGCTGTACCGCCTGCCGAGCGAGGACGACCGCCGCACGACGACGCTCGCCGACGGCGAGGTGATCCTCGACGTGGACGTACCGGCACCCGGCCGCTCCGTCTACCTGAAGGCGATGGAGCGCAAGCGGTGGGCGTTCCCGATCGTCGGCGTCGCCGCGGCGCGCACCGACGGCACGACGCGCGTCGCGCTGGCGGGCGTCGCGCCGATCCCGTGGCTCCTGGACGGAAGCGTCGACGCTGCGACGCCCCTGCCGCGCAACGCATACAAGGTCGACGTGGCGAAGGCGCTCGTCCGCCGCGCCGAAGCCGCTCTCGACGCGTGAGACGCGCAGGCGCTGCGGCGCTCCTCGCCGCGTCGGTCGCGGCGGCGCTCGCCGGCTGCGGTGGGAGCAAGCACGCCTCGACGACGACGGATGCGAGCGGCTGCGCCTCGGTGGCCCCGCCCGAAGCCAACCCGCTCCAGACGGCGAAGCCGACGGCGCGCCTCGACCCGTCGAAGACCTACGACGTGCGCCTGCGGACGAACTGCGGCAGCTTCACGATCCGGCTCGCCGTGAAGACCTCGCCCGAGACGACGGCCTCGTTCGTCAGCCTGGTCAAGAAGGGCTACTTCGACGGCACCGTCTTCCACCGCATCGTGCCGGGCTTCGTGATCCAGGGCGGCGATCCCACTGGGAGCGGCACCGGCGGCCCGGGGTACACGACCGTCGATCCGCCGCCGTCGTCGACGCGCTACACGCTCGGCGTCGCGGCGATGGCGAAGACCGGCAGCGAGCCGGCGGGCTCGTCGGGCAGCCAGTTCTTCGTCGTCACGGCCAAGGACGCTCAGCTCCCGCCCGACTACGCGGTGCTGGGCAAGGTCGTCGACGGGCTCAGTGTCGTCGAGGCGGTGGGACAGCTGGGCGATCCCTCGAGCGGCGGAGAAGGCGTGCCGACCGAGACCGTCGAGATCGAGAAGGCGACGGTCGACGTCCACTAGCGCGGTCGTCCTTGCGGCCGGCGCGTCGACGCGCTACGGCGGCGTCAAGCAGCGCGAGCTCCTGCCGGCGGTGCTCGCGGCGCTGCGCGAGAGCAGCGTCGACGAGATCGTGGTGGTCGAGGGCGCGCATGCGCTTGACTTCCCCGGCGTCCGCGTCGTCGCCTGCCCCGACTGGGAGCGCGGCCCAGGCGCGTCGCTCCGCTGCGGTCTCGCCGCGCTCGGCGACCATGTGACCCGTGCCGTGATCGTGCTCGCCGACGGGCCAGCGCTCGACGCGCGCGCCGTCGACCGCCTGCTCGCGCACAAGGCTCCCGTGGCGGCGGCGTCATATGACGGCGCCCGCAGCCACCCGGTCGCACTCGCGCGGAGCGTCTGGGGACGCATCCCCGACGAGGGTGGCCGGGCGCTCGACCCTGCGCTCGTCGACTGCTCTGACCTCCGCCCTCCAGGAGACGTCGACGTCCCCCGATAGGAGGGAGTGAGGATCGGGTAGCGAAGAATGGACGTCGCCATGCTTGAGCTTGCACATCCGCTCGACGCGATCCCCGAGCGCTCGCCGCTCGTGCACGCGCGAGAGCGGCACGGGCTGAGCATCACGCAGGTCGCCTACCGCACCGGTCTCCCCGAGCAGGAGATCGAATGGCTCGAGGAGGGCCGCCTGTACCGCTTCCCGTCCCAGAACGAGGCGATCCTCGCGGCGATCGTCTACGCGACGGCCGTCGGCATCGACCGCTTCGAGGCGCGCCGGCTCGCAGGGTTGCCGATCACCGGCACCGTGCGCGTGAACGCGAAGGCACGGCTCGTCGTCGTCGGCGCCGTCGCCGCGCTGCTCTCCGCGTTCGCGGTGATGGTCGTGGCGCCGAACATGCGCGTGACGCAGACGCGCACGGTGGAGGCGATCCCGAATGCGAATCTCGTCCCGCCGTGGAAGCTGCACGTGACCGTCGAGAACGGGAACGGCGACATCACCTGGACCCGGACGGTTGCGAGCCGCGTCGGCGCGATGGGCTACACGATCGCGAAGGTCGGCCGCGCGGATCGCTTCGACTACCCGCGCTCGACCGTGTACTACGGCCCCGGCGGACGCGACGTCGGCGTGCGGCTCGCGCGCCAGCTCGCGGTGACCGCGCAGGAAGCGCCCGGGCTCGCCGCGCGCGACCTGCTCGTGGTCGTCGGCCCGCAGACCGTAGCCGGCTCGTAGCGCCGGAGAGGTCTGACACGTCGGAGCAGCAGCTTTAGAAGCTTAGACCGCAGCCGAAGGAGCTTGGGATGATCACGCTCGATCACGTCGGGTTCGCCGTCGCCGACTACCAACGCAGCAAGGCCTTTTACGAGAAAGCACTCGCGCCGCTCGGGCTGAAGCTCTTGATGGAGTTTTCCGGGGCATCCGCCGCCTTCGGGAAGGATGATGGTGAAAGACCGTCGCTCTTCATCGAAGCGCATGGAGAGCCCGTGGGCGGGCGCCTTCACATCGCATTGAGAGCCGAGAGCCGCGCGCAAGTGGACGCCTTCCACGCTGCAGCCATCGAGGCAGGCGGGACCGACAATGGCGCACCAGGCCCGCGCTGGTACCACCCCGATTACTACGGCGGCTACGTCCTCGATCCGGACGGCAACAACATCGAGGCCGTCTGCCACGAGCCCGGTTAACCCGTCCGCTGCGCTCGTCCGTTCTCGCCTGAGGCGACCTAGCCGATCTGCTCGGCGAGCCCGATGAGGATCCTCTCGGGGCCTCGGATGTAACAGAGGCGATGCTTGTCTTCGAACTGCACCACTTCATCAACCAACTCGGCTCCGTGCGCGCGGAGCCGGGCGAGCGTGTCGTCGATGTCGTCGACAGCGAACATGATGCGGAGGTAGCCGAGAGCGTTGACCGGGGCGTCGCGATGATCGGCGACCGCAGGCGGGCTGAGGAACCGCGAGATCTCGAGCCGGCTGTGGCCGTCCGGCGTGCGCATCATGGCGATCTCGACGCGCATGTCGCGCAGTCCAGTGACGCGCTCCGCCCAGTCTCCTTCGATCGTGGCTCTCCCTTCGAGCTCGAGGCCGAGCTCGGTGAAGAACGAGATTGCGGCGTCGAGGGATTCCACCACGATGCCGACGTTGTCCATCCGTTGAAGCGTCACGCGGCGCGGAGATTCTTAGTTGAGCGGCGTGCGCAGCGCGGCGAGCTTTGCCTTCAGCTCGGCGGGCATCGGCTCGGTGACGGCCACGCGCACGTAGTGGCGAAGCCGCTCCTCGAAGTGGTAGCGCTTCGCGCACCAGTTGCACTGCTCGAGATGCCGCTGCGCCTCCGCGACCTGGGCGTCTGACAGCGTGCCGTCGAGGAACGGCTGCATCATCTCCTCGCACTTGTCGCACCAGTCGACCGTCAAGCGGGAACCGCCTTGTCTGCGAGATTCTTCTTGAGGATACGCCTACCGCGGTGCAAGCGCGACATGACGGTCCCGATCGGGATGTCGAGGATCTGCGCTGCGTCGGCGTAGGCGAACTCGCCGATGTCTACGAGCACGATCACGTCGCGGAAATCGTGCGGCACGTCGGCGAGCGCGTCGACGATCGAATCCTGGCTCAGCCGCTCGAGCACGCGCTCCTCATCGGGGTTCTCGTCCGGCACCTGCGACTCGAGCTTGTTGTAGAGGAAGTAGTCGCCCGCCTCGTTGTCGAGCGATGTCGTCTGCGGTGCGCGCTGCTGCCTGCGCCCCCGGTCGATGTTCAGGTTCGTGAGGATGCGCAGGAGCCACGCGCGCAGGTTCGTCCCCGGCGTGTACTGCCGCCAGGCGCGAAACGCGCGCTCATACGTCTGCTGCACGAGATCCTCGGCCTCGTCGCGCGAGCCGGCGATCCGGCGCGCGACGCGGTAGACCTGATCGCTCAACTCGAGCGCCTCCTCCTCGAAGCGGACGCGGTCCCGCGCCTGCTGGGCGAGCTTGCGGGTGTCGGCAGCCGTTGGTGCGCTCTCGCTCATCCGGCGGCCACCCTAGCACTGGTATGAACGCCCACTCTGCGCACCGGATTCCCGCTCTGGGGCGTTGCTTCCACGACAGGCGTGTCAGAGACGAGGGAGGTTCTCGTGAAAGGCCAAGACGTCGTCACGAACGACGACCACACGCTCGGCACGGTGATCGCGGAACGCGACGACTGCGTGATCGTCGAGACGGGGCACGTGTTCAAGACGAAGCACGCGATCCCGCGGGCGTTCCTGCACGACCACGACGGCAAGCTCCGCGCAACGGTGACGAAGGACGTCGTCGACGCGTCACCCAAGGTCGATCTCCAGAAGTGGAGCTGCGCCGAAGTCCGGCGGCACTACGGCCTCGACGGCCCGGTGCAGCTCGACCCCGACTTGAGGATCGACAACCCGGAGTCGGCATCGCCGGTCGAGCCGGCGCCGGCGGACCGCCTTGCGACGCTCGGCGGGGCAGCCGACCCGACGATCGAACGGTCGTCGCAGTTCGACCGAGAGGACTAGAGCTCCTTACACGAACAGCTGCTCGCGGAAGCCGCCGCGCGCCATCGTCTCGACGAGCGCATCCCGCGTGGTGCGCTCGTCGTCGTAGGAGAGCTGCACCTGCCCCATCAGATTCGCGTTCGCCGACTCGAGCCCCGCAACGCCCTCGAGCGTCTTCGCGAGGCGCATCACGCACTTCTCGCAGCGGATGCCGCTGACCTGAATCGTCTCGGAGACCGTGGCCATGCGCTCAGGCTACCGAGCGGGCGACGAGTGCCGCGGTGGCAATCAATGCGGATTCGGCTGTCAGCTGCAGGTCCGCCTCGCAGTGCGCAGGATCGAGGCGGCCGAGCAGCGGCTCGCCGCCGAGCTCCCGGGCCGCGGGGCGCACGAGCTCGATCAGCTCCGCCCCGAGCTCCGAGGCGCGCACGTAGCTCGA
>JAICTB010000105.1 GCA_025936595.1 Thermoleophilia bacterium
CAGCGGTTCGTGCGCGACAAGGTCGAGGTGGACGCGCCCGAGAAGCGCATCGACGTCTTCCTCGCGCCGTACTACGGCTTTGCGATCGACGCCCTCGGACAGGCGATCCGGCCCGATACGTCGCAGGGCGAGGCGCCCGAGGTGCCCCGCTACGACGCGCGCGGCCCCGGCTCCACGGCGGAGGTCGATTTCTGGACGGCGAAGCCGGTCCGGGAGGTGACGAAGTCGCATCTGAATTACGTGGTCGCGGACACGAAGCAGTGGGAGCAGGCGGCCTCGTTCCATCTCGACACCGACCCGCGCGTGGTCGCGTTCGTGAAGAACCAGGGCCTGGGGTTCGCAATCCCGTACCTGCACGACGGGCAGACGCACGACTACATCCCTGACTTCATCGTGCGGCTCGAGAACGGCGTCCACCTGATCCTCGAGACGAAGGGCCACGATGTGCTGGAGCACGTGAAGACGCAAGCCGCGGAGCGTTGGGTCGCCGCCGTGAACGCGGGCGGCTCCTTCGGCGAGTGGCGCTACGCCATCGTGCACAACATGAACCTCATGAGGGACGCGCTCGGTTGAACGAGGCTCATGGCGCGCTGACGCTCTCGCCCTCGGACGTCACGGCATTCCTCGCCTGCGAGCACCTGACCACTCTCGAGCTGCAGGTCGCCCGCAAGGAGCGCGCGAAGCCGGCCGTCGAGAACGAGCAGGCGGACCTGATCAGGCGCAAGGGGGACGAGCACGAGGCGGCGTACCTCGCGTCGCTGCGCCGCGACGGCAAGAGCGTCGTCGAGGTGGCGTTCGAGTGGCCGGACTGGGAGGGCGCCGAGGCGCGCACGCTCGAGGCGATGCGCGCGGGCGTAGACGTCGTCTACCAGGCCGCCTTCACCGGCGGCGGCTGGCACGGCCTCGCGGACTTCCTCATGCGGGTCGAGAAGCCGTCCGCGCTCGGCGACTGGAGCTACGAGGCGCTCGACACGAAGCTCGCACGCACGGCGAAGCCGAGCTACATCCTCCAGCTCCTCTACTACAACGAGCAGCTCGGGCGGCTCCAGGGGCGCGAGCCCGATCAGATTCACGTGCTCCTCGGAAGCGGCGAGCGGCAGTCGTTCGACCCGAACGAGTTCGCGGCTTATTACCGGCGCGTTCGCTTGCGGCTCGAGGCGTTCGTCGCCGCTCCGCCCGAGACGGAGCCGATTCCGTGCGCCCACTGCGCGATCTGCGACTTCAAGGCCGTCTGCGATGCGCACTGGGATGCGGTCGATCACCTCTCGCGTGTCGCCGGCATCAGCTCCGCGCAGATCGCGAAGCTCGCCGCGGTGCCGATCACCCGCCTCGAGGAGCTCGGTCGTGCGACCGCCGAGCCGGTACCGACCGGAATCGCGTCCGGGACCTGGGAGCGCATTCGCGAGCAGGCGGAGCTCCAGCTCTGGTCGCGTGAGCATGCCGGCCGCGACCGGTTCGTGCTGCTCGAGCCGCAACCAGGGCTCGGGCTCGCGCTCCTGCCCGAGCCGTCGCAGGGCGACCTCTTCTTCGACTTCGAAGGCAACCCGTTCTGGGACGCGCAAGGGAGCCTCGAGTACCTGTGGGGGATCCTCGACGTCGACCGCAACTTCACGCCGCTGCACGCGTACGACCACCCGACCGAGCAGCTCGCGTTCGAGACGTTCGTCGACCTCGTGCACGACCGGCTGCGCGCGTTCCCGGACCTGCACGTCTACCACTACGCGCAGTACGAGATCACGGCGCTCAAGCGGCTGATGGGCCGCTACGGCACGCGCGAGGCCGAGCTCGACGACCTGCTCCGGCGCGAGGTCTTCGTCGACCTCTACAAGGTCGTCCGCAACGGGATCCGCACGTCTCGGCCCGGCTACGGGCTCAAGGAGCTGGAAGCGTTCCTCGCCGGTTTCCGGCGCGCCGCCGAGGTCAAGGACGGCGGCACCTCGATCATCGTCTTCGAGCAGTGGATGCAGACGCGCGACCCGGCGCTCCTTGCGCAGATCGACGCGTACAACGAGGAGGACTGCGTCGCGACGCTGCTGCTCCGCGACTGGCTGCTCGAGCGCCGCGCGGAAGCGCTCGCCGAGTTCGGCCCGTTCCCTCCGGTCCCACCGCCCGAGGAGCCCAGGCCGATCCCCGAGTCCCGCGCCGTGCGCGCCGCTCTGCGCGGGCAGCTGCTCGAGGCGGGGGAAGAGCTCGCAGCGCAACTGCTCGACTACCACGACCGCGAGCGGAAGCCCGTGTGGTGGGCGTTCTTCGACCGGCTCGAGAAGACGCCTGACGACCTCGTCGAGGACGCCGAGGCGATCGGACGGCTCGAGCTCCTCGGCGAGCCCAGGCAGGTGACGAAGAACTCGAAGGAGTACACCTTCACCTTCCCCGCGCAGGAGCACAAGATCGGCGCGGGCCAGGAAGCGCTCGACCCGGCGACGGGACAGTCGCCCGGGAGGATCGTCGAGGTCGATCGCGAGGGCCGCCGGCTCGTGCTGCGGCGCGGCGCGAAGGTGGACGAGCGTCCGCTTCCGAGCTCGATCATCCCCGGCGGCCCGTACTCGACGAAGGATCAGGAGGAGGCGCTCGTCCGCCTCGGCACCTCGCTCCTCGCCGCGGACGGCCGGTACCCGGCGCTCGAGGGGATCCTGCGCCGGGAGCCGTTCGCCGCAGCCGTCCAGACGTCGGACCTCGACGAGCTGAAGCGGCTCGTCCTCGCGCTCGACGGGCAGCATCTCGTGATCCAGGGGCCGCCGGGCTCCGGGAAGACGTGGACGTCGGGGCGGCTGATCGCGCACCTGATCGAGCGCGGGAAAGCGGTTGCCGTCGCCTCGACGACGCACAAGGCGATCCACAACCTCGTCGCGTCGGTCGAGAAAGCGGCGGCGGAGATCGGGCTCGAGCTCACCGGCGTCAAGAAGGCGAGCAGCGGCAACCCGGAGTCGTTCTTCGACGGCGAGGTCGTCGAGAACGCGACGGACGGGGCAGCGTGTGTCGACTGCGATCTCGCCGCCGGGACGTCCTGGCTCTTCTCGCGCCGCGACCAGGACGCGCGCTGGGACTACCTCTTCGTCGACGAGGCGGGTCAGGTCTCACTTGCGGACGCACTCGCGATGGGCACCGCCGCCCGGAACGTCGTGCTCGTCGGCGACCCACAGCAACTCGACCAGGTGATCCAGGGGACGCACCCGAGCGGCAGCGGCAACTCGGTCCTGAAGCACCTGATCGGCGACGACGAGACGATCGCGCCGAATCGCGGCGTCTTCCTCGAACGCACCTACCGCATGCATCCGGACGTCTGTGCGTACATCTCCGAGGAGTTCTACGACGGGCGCCTCGCGCCCGACGCCTCGACCTCGGCGCGGACGACGCCCCTCGGCACCGGGCTGCGGTTCGTTCCCGTTGAGCACGACGCGCGCCGGCAGGAATCGAGCGAGGAAGTGGCGGCGGTTGCCGAACGCGCCCATGCGCTCCTCGCCGCCGGCGTTGACGGCGCGGAGATCATGGTCGTCGCGCCGTACAACGCCCAGGTCAACGCGCTGAAGGCGGCGCTTCCGGAAGAGGTTCGCGTCGGCACCGTCGACAAGTTCCAGGGGCAGGAGGCAGACGTCGTCCTCTACTCGATGGCGAGCTCGAGCGGGGAGGACGTCCCGCGCGGCCTCGAGTTCCTGCTCTCGCGGAACCGGCTGAATGTCGCCGTCTCCCGCGCACGCTGCCTCGCCTACCTCGTCGCAAGCCCGAAGCTCCTCGAGGTGAACTGCAGGTCGATTCCGCAGATGCGGCTTGCGAACGCGCTCTGCCGCTTCGCCGAGCTCGCAGAGTAATTCCGACGTGCGGAGGCGGCACCGGCAGAACAGCCGGTGCCGCCCTGGTCCAGTTCAGTCGGCCGTGATCGAGCCGAAGAGCCCCTGTGTCTCGTCCGCGGGGCCCGCAGTGAAGAACAGCGTGTCGGTGGGGCCGTTGTTCGGCGCGCCGTGGCCGAACTCGAGTGCCCACAGCCCGTCGATCCGGAGGATCCCATCGCCGGAGCGCAGCGTGCCGCGGTGCTCGAAGTGCCCGTTCGGGAGCTCCGCATAGGCGTTGATCTCGCCGTCGCCGAAGTTGCCGACGAGCAAATCGCCGCCGAAGCGCCCGAAGCTCTCCGGTGCGAGGGCGAGCCCCCACGGGGCGTTCAGTTGCCCGTGCTGCGCGACCCGGGCGAGCAGGTTCCCGTCCGTGTCGAACGCGTCGACGAAGCCGAGCCCCTGCCCGTGCGCCTCGTCATCCGAGCCGGCCTGCTGCTTCGCGAACGTCACGAAGATGCGGTCGCCGATCGCCTGGATGCCGAACGGCGCGTAGCCGGACGGCAGGGCCGGATCGGCGAAATCGCCCGGCACGGCGACCGCGCTCCAGGAGGAGTCGAAGACGTCGACATGCCCGTTGTGGAAGTCTGTCGCGTAGAGCCGGGCACCCGACTGCGTGACCGCGAAGGCGAGGCCCTTGTAGACGGCGCCGGCCGTGCCCGCGACCACCTGAGCCGGATGCGACGGCGGCGGCGGAGACGGATTCCAGCCCTGGATCGTCCCGCTCTCCGTCGCGAAGATGAACGCAGCCGGCACCGGGCCCGAGGCGCCCGCGACCGGGAAGCCGGCGCCGGTCGAGTTGTTGACGACGCCCGTCGGCGCGCTGTCCACTGCGACCGTGACGGGGACCTTCCCGCCGGTGGCGTTGTAGAGCGTCGCGACGTCCTGGCCGTTGTCCGAGACCCACCACGGTGTGGTGGCCCCGGCCGTGAGCCCCCATGCGTTCACGAGGTTCGGATCGGACGGCGCACTCGACGGCGTCGAGCCGTCGGAGACGAGGACGTGAACGGTGTAGGCGCCGCCTTCGGCCGCGCGGAGCGGCAGTGCGACTGCGAGTGCCGAAAAGGCGGCGGCGAGTGCGACGAGGATGTTGCGTTGCACGACGGCTGTCATGTTCCTGCTCCCCTCTGTTGCTACTGGTTCCCCTGCGGGGGGTTACGCGGCCGCCCGCCCCACGGTTTGTTTCAGCGGGGACCTGTGAAGCGCCGATAGCCGGTCGCGGTGCGGAAGTAGACCTGCCAGCTGTAGTACTCGTAGAACGCGTACCGGTCGTGCTGCATGCGTCGTGCGTAGCGCAGGATCGCATCGACGTACAACGGCGAGTGGTTGTAGTGGTAGAGCGCCGTGCGCTCGTCGTGACCGGCGTTGTTCGCGGCGAGATAGTTCGCGGCGCCGAGGATCGCGTCGTGCGGCTCGCGGACATCGCCGCCGAGACCGTATGCCTTCCACGTCGCGGGCTCGAACTGCATCGGGCCCTGCGCCCCTGCGCCGCTGACATTCCGGACTCGGTTGAACGCGCTCTCGACGAAGTTGATCGCAGCGAGAAGCTGCCAGCGGATGTGGAAGCGTCGCGCGGCCCCTCGGTACCAGGAGACAAGCCGCGCGGCCGGTGCGGGGGCGCCGAGCTGTGGCGGCGCCTTCGGGCTCGGCGTGGACGTGGAGAGTCGGGTCAGGTCGGTCCGCGCGATCACGTCGTCGCGCAGCGCCGGATCGAGTCTCACGACGCGAGCTGCCAGCCGCGGCTTGCCCGCGACGAGCCTGATCGCGCGCTGCTCGTAGAGCGCGAGCAGCACGACGCTTCGGGGCGCCGGCTGCGAGGTGTCCCATGCGCGGATCGCGTGTCGCAGCTCTTGCCTCGTGCGATCGAGCGTTGCCACGAGAGCGGCGGGAGCCGTGGGGAGCGGCGCGGCGGGTGCCGGGAGCGCGGTCAGCATGGAGGATCTGACCGGCGCGCGCCGGGTTCGACGCGCGCCGGTCGGTGAGTCCCTACGGCTTCAGCGCCGCGGTGAACACCTCTTCCCGTAGGCCGAGGTCGATCACGTCCTGCCGGCGGTCCGTCCACACGGGGCGAACGGTGCCGTTCATCGCGGCGATGCCCTCGTAGTCGCCGTACTGGTTGCCGAGGTTCGCGTCCGGCGTAGTCTCGTCGGTCGTTGCCGTTGCGATCGGTGAGGTCGTGTAGTGCGCGCCGCCGTCCTCGGAGCGTGCGAGCGTGTACGTGGTGGTCGGTGCGCCGGGCGTGCCCGTGTCGTAGTAGGCCACGTTGATCGAGCCGTTCGACTGATCGACGGCCAGCCACTGGTTGAACTGGTCGCCACCGGACGGCATCTGCTTCGACGTCCATCCGGACCCGCTGTTCGTTGCGACGTACACCTTGCTGTCGCTCATGTACGAGCAGTAGAGCGTGCTCTCGAACGAATCGCAGGCGGGGTAGACGAGCGCACCGCGCGTACCCTGTGCGACCGGAACCGTCTCGAAGCCGCTGACGGCGGCAACCTTGGTCGGTGGTGAGAACGTCAGGCCCCCGTCAGTCGACGAGGCGTCGGAGATCTGGCCGTGCGCGTAGTCCTGCCACGCCACGTGCAGCGTCCCGTCGGACGTCACGTACGGATCGGCCCCGATCCCGCCCGTCTTGCCGGTGAACGGCCCGCTCACCGAGACGGGGTCGCTGAACGTGGCGCCGCCGTCATCGGAGTGGGAAATGACGACGTCGTTCCCGTTCTTCGTCGACGATGAGTTGCCGGTCGCGTTGTCCCACGTGACATAGACGCGATTCGGCGTCCGCGTCTTGTCGACGGTGATCATCGGCTTGTCGTTGAACTGGCCGCTTCCGGTCTGCGGCGCGAAGAAGGTCGCGGTCCAGTCCTTGCCGCCGTTCGTCGAATGGGCGACAGCCATCTCGGTGCCGTTGATCCCGCCGCCTGCGCCGAAGAAGACGACGATGTAGGAGTAGTACGCGTTCCCCTGCGCGTCGAAGGCGACGCCGGGATCCGAGCCGAAGTCGAAGCCGTTGTTCGTGAGCGGCGGTGGCAGCGGCAGGTCGACGCCGGTGAACGACGAGCCGCCGTTCGTCGAGTACATGGCCCGCATCGGGAGGCGCTGGATCTCGTTCGACCCGGCGATCACGTTCTTCGATTGCGCCGGGTTGATCGCGATGAACGTCTCGCTCTGCGAGCCACATTCGTGACTCGCGTCGACGTTGGAGCCGAAATCCGGTTGCTTGACGGAGCCGCTGTTCCCCGAGCAGAGCGGGGTCGTCCCCGATGTGACGGCAAGGTACTTTCCGTACCACGACGCGCCGTCGTAGCTGCTGACGTTGCCGGCGTGGGTCGAGCCGGCGACGCCGAAGGCGACCGCGGCGAGTAGCGCCGCAACGAGCACGATCTTTCTCATGTCTCCCCTTCCGTGACGCTCTGGATAGGTGATCGAATACCACAGCGGCGGTTGGGGCGCAAAGCTCTACGATCGTCCGGTGAAGATCAGAGCAGCTGTTCTCGAGGAGTTCGGCGCGCCGCTCGCCGTGCGCGAGGTCGACCTGGCCGAGCCGCGGGCGGGCGAGGTGCTCGTGCGCCTCGTCGCCTGCGGGGTCTGCCACACGGATCTCTACACCGCCTCGGGCGCCGATCCGTCCGGCTATGCGCCGACCGTGCTCGGCCACGAGGGCGCCGGCGTCGTGGAGAAGCTCGGCGACGGCGTCACGTCGCTCGCGGTCGGCGACCACGTCGTGACGCTCTTCTCGCCCCAGTGCCGCGAGTGCATTCACTGCCGCAGCGACCGCACGAACCTCTGTCTCGCGATCCGCGAGCAGCAGAACAAGGGGTTTCTGCCCGACGGGACCGCGCGGCTCTCGCTCGACGGCGAGCCGATCCGGCACTTCATGGGCACCTCGACGTTCGCGGAGTACACCGTCATGCCGGAGATCGCGCTCGCCAAGATCAACCCGGAGGCGCCACTCGAC
>JAICTB010000050.1 GCA_025936595.1 Thermoleophilia bacterium
ATGGCTGTCGCCGCCGAGACCGTGATCGACCGGTCTCGGCGGCGGCGCCGTTTCGGGGGTCGCGCGCTGCGCGCGTCGATCCCCTACGGGCTGATCGCGCCGGTGGTGGTCGTGACCGCCGTCATCCTCGGCTATCCGATCTACTGGCTCGTCAAGCTCTCGACGCAGCAGTACGGCCTGTTCGAGCTGATCCGGCACAAGGGCATCGGCGTCGGCCTGCGCAACTACCACTCGGTGCTGCACGACCAGATCTTCTGGCACACGCTCGTGCGGACCGTGGTCTTCACGATCGCGAACGTGGGGCTGACGATGGTGCTCGGGATGCTGATCGCGTTGCTCCTCGTGCAAGTCAGCGGCCCGGTGCGCATCCTCCTCAGCTCGGGGCTCGTGCTCGTCTGGTCGATGCCGGTCGTCGTCGCGGTGCAGATCTTCTACTGGATGACGAACTTCCAGAACGGGGTCGTCAACTACGTGCTGACGCAGCTGCACGTGGGCGACTTCTTCCAGCACGACTGGTACGCGACGACCTTCTCGCAGCTCAGCCTCGTGACGGTGCTGATCGTGTGGGGCGCGCTGCCCTTCGTCGTGATCACGCTCTACGCCGGGCTCGCGCAGGTGCCGCGCGATCTCGTCGAGGCCGCGGAGGTCGATGGTGCGCGTCCGTGGCGCGTGTTCCGCGACATCACCGTGCCGATCCTGAAGCCGATCCTGCTCATCCTGACGAGCCTCTCGATCATCTGGGACTTCGGCGTCTTCACGCAGCCGTACCTGCTGATCGGGCAGTCGAAGATCACGAGCGGCAACTACCTGATGAGCATCTATCTCTTCGAAGAGGGCTACTTCAAGAGCGACTTCGGGCGTGGTGCGGCGATCTCGATTCTCATGCTCGCGATCGTCGCGGTGTTGAGCGTCGCGTACGTGCGCAAGATGGTTCGCATCGGCGAGGAGACGGCGTGAGGAGCGGTGCGCGCCAGACCGCGTGGAACGTCGTCGGCATCGCGGTCTTCGTCGTGATGGTGTTCCCGGTCTTCTGGATGATCTCGACAGCATTCAAGTCCAACGACCAGATCGTCAGCCTCAACCCGACGTGGTTCCCGCTCCACCCGACGCTCGTCCACTTCCGCGACGCGATCGACAGGCCGTACTTCTGGACGGACGTGCGCAACAGCCTCGTCGTCGTCTCCATCACCGTGGCGATCTCGATCGTGCTCGCGTTCCTGGCCGCGGTCGCACTCGCCCGCTACCGCTTCGGCGGGCGCAAGCTCTTCGTCGTGCTCGTGATCGGGATCCAGATGCTGCCGCAGGCCGGCCTGATCATCCCGCTCTACGTCGTGCTCGCGCGGTACCACCAGACGAACGCGCTGACCGGCCTCGTCGTCACGTACATGACGTTCGTGCTGCCGTTCTCCGTGTGGACGTTGCGCGGCTTCCTGCTCGGCATCCCGAAGGAGCTCGAAGAGGCTGCGATGGTCGACGGTTCGACGCGCCTCGGCGTGTTCATCAAGATCCTGCTGCCGCTGATGGGCCCTGGCCTCGTCGCGACGTCCGTCTTCGCATTCATCACGACGTGGAACGAGTACATCTTCGCGCGCGTCCTGCTCAACGACCAGTCGAAGCAGACGGTGACGGTGTGGCTCTCGGCGTTCCTCGGCTCGAGTCGGCACACGGACTGGGGCGCGCTGATGGCGGCATCGTCGCTGACCGCGATCCCCGTCGTCGTGTTCTTTCTGCTCGTGCAGCGGAGGATCGCCTTCGGGCTGACGCAGGGAGCCGTGCGCGGTTGACGCCCGACGAAGCGGCGAACGCCTGCATCTTCCCGAGTTTCCCCGGCGACGTGCCGCCCGATTGGATCCGCCGCTTCCTCGCCGAGGGCGGCGGCGGAATCGTGCTCTTCGCCTACAACGTGCCGACGCGCAAGCGGCTGAGCGCGCTCTGCGACGCGCTGCGCAGCGAGCGCGCGGACGTGCTGCTCGCGATCGACGAGGAAGGCGGCGACGTGACACGGCTCGAGTGGGAGACGGGCAGCTCCTATCCCGGCGGCGCCGCACTCGGCACGGTCGACGACCCCGCCCTCACCGAAGCCGTCGCGGCATCGATCGGCGCGGAGCTCGCCGATGCCGGCGTCAACTGGAACCTCGCGCCGGTCGCGGACGTGAACGTACCGGCGAACCCGGTGATCGGCACGCGCGCCTTTGGCTCCGATCCGTCGCTCGTCGGGCGGCACGTCGCCGCGTACGTGCGCGGCGTCGAGGGTCGCGGTGTGGCGGCGTGCGCGAAGCACTTTCCCGGCCACGGCTCGACGGAGCAGGACTCGCACCTCGAGCTGCCCTCGCTCCTCGGCGACGTGGCGGACGGGCTGCCGCCGTTTCGCGCGGCGATCGAGGCCGGTGTGCATTCGATCATGACGGCGCACGTGCGTGTGCGCGAGCTGCCGGCGACGCTCGACCCGGCGATTGTCGGCGGTCTCCTCCGGGAGGAGCTCGGCTTCGACGGCGTCGTGATGGCGGACGCGCTCGAGATGAAGGGCGTCAGCGCAACGTTCGGTGTCGAGCGCTCCGCCGTGCTGGCGCTCGAGGCGGGCGTCGACGCGCTCTGCGTCGGGCACGACCTCGGTGACGAGTCGGTCGCGGCGATCCGCGCGGCGCTCGTCTCGTCGGTCGGCGAGGAGCGGCTGCGCGAGGCGGCCGGTCGCATCGCGCGGCTCGCGGAGTGGTCGCAGCCGCGTGTCGGCCCGGTGGATCGCGCTGTCGGTGCCGACGCGGCACGCCGCGCGCTGGTGGTCGAAGGCGACGTCGGCGGTGCGCGGACGATCGTCGAGTTGCGGCCGGTTGCGAACATCGCCGCCGGAGAGGCCGAGCACCGCCTCGACGGCGCGATCGTCGTGCGCGAGGGCGAGGCCGTCCCTCCGGCGGACGTCTTTGTGGTTCGTGACGCACACCGTCACGCCTGGATGCGGGAGGCTGCCGACGTGGCCGGATCGGTCGTGGTCGAGACCGGGTTGCCGGTGTGGCGGCCGGCGCGCGCGCGCGGCTACCTCGCGACGAACGGCGGCAGTAGAGCATCGCTGGACGCAGCGGCAGAGTTGCTGGCATGAGCTCGCATCTCGAGCGAGAGCTGCGCGAGCAGCCGGAGGCGCTGCAGCGGTTGCTCGACGCGCAGGCCGCGCGTGCCGCAGAGATCGCGCAGCTCTTCAGCCGCGGCGATGTGCAGTACGTGCTGATCGCGTCGCGCGGAAGCTCGTCCAACGCCGCGCGCTACGCCCAGTATCTGCTCGGCCGTGCGCATCGCGTTCCCGTCGCGTTCGCGACGCCGTCGCTCTACACCCTCTACGAGCAACCGCCGCGCCTCGACGGGGCGCTCGTCGTCGGGATCTCGCAGTCGGGCGAGTCGCCGGATGTCGTCGAGGTGCTCACGGAGGCGCATCGGCAGCGCCGGCCGACCGTCGCGCTCACAAATGTCGAGTCGTCGCCGCTCGGCCGCGCGGCAGAGGCGGTTCTGCCGCTCGAAGCGGGAAGCGAGCTCGCGGTCGCCGCGACCAAGACGTACATGAACTCGCTCGGCGCGATCGCGTTGCTCTTCGCGAGCGCGACTCACGACGTAGAAGCGCTCGACCAGCTGCTGCGCATGCCGGCGCAACTCGCGCGGCAGCTCGAGCTGTCGTGGGACGTTGCCCTCGACGCGGTTGAAGGCGGCACGGTCGTGGCGCGCGGCGTCAACTACGGCACGTCGTTCGAGATCGCGCTGAAGATCCGCGAGCTCTCGGGCCTCCTCTTCGAGGCGTACTCGGCGGCGGACCTGATGCACGGCCCCGTCGCCGCGATCGGGCGCGGCTGGCCCGTGATCGCAGTTGCGCCGAGCGGGCCCGCGTTCGCGGTGATGCGGGAGGCCGCGGGCGAGCTCGCTCGTCGCGGTGCCCGGCTGCTCACCGTGTCCGACGATCCGGAGCTGCTCGCGCGGGCGGACGTGCCGCTGCCGCTCCTCGAGGGTGTGCCGGAGTGGCTGAGCCCGCTCGTCGCGGTCGTGCCCGGCCAGGTCGTCGCGCTGCGACTGGCGCAGCTCGGCGGCAGCGACCTCGATAGGCCGCTCGGCCTGTCGAAGGTCACGCTGACGCGTTAGTCAGTCCGCGATCTCGGCGTGGCGCTCGGTCACGCACTGGCGCACCCAGTACTGCGCGCGCTCGAGGATCCTGCGCTCGAGCGCCTCGCGCTCGACGTCACCCTCCGGCACGCCGTCCGAGATCTCGATGCGCACCTGATGCACCGACGCCTCGACGTGCGCGTCGATCTCGTGCCGCTCCTCCGAGATGATCGACACCTCACCGACCTCGTCGAGGAGCCACTGGGCCAGCCGGTCGATCTCGGCGGCCGTGGCGTCGCGGCCGGCGAAGACGCCGAAGTTCACGCGCACCTCGATCGCGGGTAGCTCGTGCCGGTGCACGGCGAATGCCATCGAAGGATCCATCATCTGTTCTAACGGTCGTGGCTGAGGATGGGTTGCGTCAGCCCTCGCGCGGCTGCCAGCGGAAGCCGCGGATCGCAGCAACCAGCCCGATTACGCCCCACAGTGCGACGACGGCGATCGAGCCCGTCTCCGACCAGATGTGGTGGTGGCGGACCATGACGTCGCGGGTCAACTTCGTGAAGTACGTCAGCGGCAGAACGTCCGCGATCGCCCGGAGGAAGCCGGGATACTTCGCGGGGGAGAAGAACGTGCCGGAGATGATCGCCATCGGCAGGTAGACGAAGTTGACGACGGCCGAAGAGCCCTCGGCCGAACGAACGGCGCTCGTGAGGCCGAGACCCATGGCCGCGAAGGCGGCGGCGCCGAGCACGAGCGCGAGGAGGAGCGACAGCGGCCGTGTCGGGAGCCCCACCGAGAAGAGCGCACGGCCGAGCGCGATCAGGAGCACGGCTTCGACGAGGAACGTGACGAAGGTCGAGACGAGCACGGCGGCTATGTACGTCCACGGCGGGAGCGGCGTCGCGCGGATGCGCTTCAGGACGCCGCTCTCACGGCGGATCACCATCGTGATCGCGAGGCCGGCGAAGGCCGTCGACGCGACGCCGTAGCCGATCATGCCCGCCTCGAGGAACGACGCTCCGTGCACGCCGGCGATCGTGTCGCCGCCGTAGATCGAGCCGAAGACGAGGAAGAAGATCACCGGCAGGAAGAACGTGAAGAACGCCGCCTCGCGGTTGCGCCAGAAGAGCACCTGCTCCGTGCGCAGCTCGTGCAGGAACAGCCTCACTCGGCGGTCAGCTCCAGGTACACGTCCTCGAGCGTCGGGCGCCGCACCTCGAGCTGATCGAGCTCCTCGCCGCGCGCGAGCGCCTCGGCAGTCAGCTCGTGCAGGCGCCTGGTGGGGTCGGTCGTCCGCTCGACGACTTCGTCGCCGCCGCGGCGGTAGCGGATCTCCGTCTCGACGTCGCCGCCCGTCAGCTCGGACGGGCTCCCCTCGCGCACGATCACGCCGTCGCGCAGGACTGCGACACGGTCGGCGAGCTGTTCCGCCTCGTCCAGGTAATGCGTTGTCAGAAGGATCGTCTTTCCGAGCGCACGCAGGTTGCGCACCGTGTCCCAGGCGGTGCGGCGAGCACTCGGGTCGAAGCCGGTCGTCGGCTCGTCGAGGAAGATCACCTCGGGATCGCCGACGAGTGCCAGGCCGAGGTCGAGGCGGCGCTTCTGGCCGCCGGAGAGCGTGCGTACGCGCGCGTCGCGCTTCTCGGTGAGCTGCACGAGCTCGACGACCTCGTCGGCATCGCGCGGGTTCGCGTAGTAGCCGGCGAACACACGCAGGCTCTCACGCACCGTCAGGTTCGGGTAGAGCGACGAGGACTGCAGCATGACGCCGATGCGCTCGCGCCACGCGGACGAGCCGCGCTGCGGATCGGCGCCGAGCACCTCCACGGTGCCGCCGTCGCGCGGACGGTAGCCCTCGAGGATCTCCACCGTCGTCGTCTTGCCGGCGCCGTTCGGGCCGAGCAGGCCGAAGACCTCGCCGGCCTCGATGGTGAAGTCGATGCCGCGGAGTGCCTCGTGCTCGCCGTAGCTCTTTCGCAGCCCGCTGACCCGGACCGCCGTCAGAGCTCGACCTCGACGACACCGCCGGGCGGGAAGTCGGTCGCGCGCCCGCTCAGCTCGCGCACGATCTCGCTGCAGTCGGGCTGGTGCCCGACGACGACGACCGTCCTGCCGCGGCGGTCGGCGAGCGCTTCGCGGACGGTGGCCGCGGTCGCGCCGGGCGCCAGCCGGTCGTCGGGCTCGGGCGAGAGGCCCGCCGCGCGCGCGATCTGCTCAGCGGTCTCGCGCGCACGCAGCAGCGGGCTCGAGAGAACCGCCTCCGGGTGCGCCGGGGCGAGGCGCGCGCCGAGCTCGCGGGCGGTATCGCGGCCTGCTGCCGTGAGCGGGCGAAGCTCATCCGGCTCCCCGGGCGCGGCTTCCGCATGACGCACGACGAAGAGGCGCACGCGTTCTACCTTAGAGACTCTGCGACGTCGCCCAGGACCGGGACCATCTCGACGTCTTCGTGGGCGAGATGCTGCAGCATCACGCGCTCGACGCCCACCGCCTCGTACACCCTCAGCTGCTCGCACACCTCCTCGACGGTGCCTGCGATCGGGGGTGCGTCGCGGCCGGTCAGCTCGCGGTAGCGGCCGAGGCGCTCCCGGGTCTCGTCTCTGTCGCGGCCTGCGACGCACCCGATCATCATCGAGTAGCGGAGGGGCTCACGGCCGGCCTCGCGCGCCGCCTCGTCGAGCACACGCTTGCGCTCACGCGCCTCGTCGACCGTGGGGAAGACCGTGTTGTACTCGTCGGCGAAACGGACGGCCGCACGGACGGTGCGCGGCTTCGCCCTGCCGCCGACGATGATCGGCGGCCGCGGCTCCTGCACGGGCTTCGGCCAGATGTCGCCGGCGCTCGTCCACTGGCGCGTGATCTCCTCGAGCTGGCGGTCGAGCTCGTCGAGGCGCTCGCGTGCCGTGAGAAACGGGAAGCCGTAGGTCGTGTGCTCCGCTTCGTTCCAGCCCGCGCCGATGCCGAGCTCGACGCGTCCCTCGGAGATGTGGTCCGCGGTGACGACGTTCTTCGCGAGCACCGCGGCCGGGCGGAACGTGACGGGCGAGACCATCGTGCCGAGCCGCATGCGCGAGGTGCGTGCCGCGAGCGCGGCGAGCGTCGCCCAGGCGTCGAGCGAGCCGTTTGGGTCGCCGCGGCCGATCGAACGGTAATGGTCGGAGCGGAAGAGGCCGTCCAGCCCGGCATCCTCGGCGGCTTGCGCGAGCGCGAGCCACTGCTCCCAGGAGACGCCCTCCTGGCCCTCGATCATCAGGCAGACGCGCATTACTGCGGCGTCACGTACGCGGCGGTCAGTCCGCCGTCGACGAGGAACGTGGACCCGGTGACGTACGACGATTCGTCGGATGCGAGGAAGAGCGCGCCGTTGACGATCTCGCGCGGCCTCGCGAGCCGGCCCGTCGGCCAGTGCGTGCGGCGGCGCTCGAGTGCGGCGGGGTCGTCGCCGAAGATGCTGAGCAGGAGCGGCGTCTCGACGGGCCCGGGGCAGAGGGCGTTCACGCGCACGTTCTCGCGGGCGAACTGCACGGCCAGCTCCCGGGTCATCGAGAGGACGGCGCCCTTCGACGCGGTGTAGGAGATCTGGCTCGTCGCAGCGCCGACGATCGCGACGAAGCTCGCCACGTTGATCACGCTGCCGCCGCCGCGGCGCTGCAGGTGCGGGATGCCGTGCTTGCAGCAGAGAAAGACGCCTTTCGTGTTGACGGCCTGCACGCGGTCCCACGCCTCGACGCTCGTCTCGAGCACCGACGCGTCGTCATTCGGCGAGATGCCGGCGTTGTTGTAGAGGACGTCGATACCGCCGTAGCGCTCCGCGGTCGCGTCCATCATCGCCTCGACGCTCGCCTCATCGGCGACGTCGACCTCGTGCGCGAACGCGTCGCGGGCGAGTGTCACCGTCTCTTCCGCGGCTGCCAGGTTGACGTCCGCCGCGCAGATTTTCGCGCCTTCTTCGCTGAAGAGGATCGCGGCGTCACGGCCCATGCCGCCGCCGGCGCCCGTGATCACGCACACCTTGCCGTCGAGACGCCCCATCAGCCCTCCGTCGAGTAGTAGACGTTCTTCACTTCCGAGTAGCCGTCGAGGGCGTGCATGCCGAGCTCGCGGCCGAAGCCCGACTGCTTGAAGCCGCCGAACGGCGTCGAGACGCGCACGGAGCTGTTCGAGTTGACACTCAGGACGCCCGTCTCGAGCGCGCGCGCGACGCGCAGGGCGCGTGCGCCGTTCTGCGTCCAGATCGAGCCGGAGAGGCCGTACGGCGTGTCGTTCGCGATGCGCACGGCGTCGGCTTCGTCGTCGAACGGGATCAGGGCAGCGACAGGGCCGAAGACCTCGTCGCGTGCGATGCGGTCGTCGTTCGTCGCCTCGACGAGCGTGCACGGGTACCAGTAGCCCTTACCGGTGGGCGCTGCGCCGGTGAAAAGCGTCTTGCCGTCGACGAAGCTCGCGACGGTCTCGCGGTGTGCGGCGGAGATGAGCGGGCCCATCTCGGTGGCGTCGTCTGCGGGGTCGCCGACCTTCACGTTGCGCGTCGCATCGACGAGCAGCTCGGCGAAGCGGTCGTACGCGCTGCGCTCGACGAGGATGCGGGAGCGCGCGCAGCAGTCCTGCCCCGCGTTGTCGAAGACAGCGTACGGCGCGGCGGCCGCTGCGCGCTCGAGGTCGGCATCGGCGAAGACGACGTTCGCCGACTTTCCGCCCAGCTCGAGCGTGACGCGCTTGATCGTCGCGGCCGCGCCCTGCATCACGCCGCGCCCTACCTCGGTGGAGCCGGTGAAGCCGATCTTCGCGACGTCGGGGTGGTCGACGAGGCGCTGCCCGACGACGGAGCCCTTGCCGACGACAACGTTGAGGACTCCTTCCGGGATACCGGCCTCGAGCGCCAGCTCGGCGAGGCGCAGCGCGGAGAGCGGCGTCAGCTCGGCCGGCTTCAGCACGACGGTGTTGCCGCACGCGAGGGCGGGGCCGAGCTTCCAGGAGGAGATGTTGAGCGGGAAGTTCCAGGGGACGATCAGGCCGACGACCCCGAGCGGCTCACGAAACGTCAGGTCGATTCCGCCCGCGACGGGAATCGTTTCGCCGTGCTTCTTGTCGACGGCGCCCGCGTAGAAGTGGAAGACGTCGGCGACCATGCCTACTTCGCCGCGCGCGCCGACGATCGGCTTGCCGACGTTCTGCGATTCGATCCGCGCGAGCTCCTCGTGGTGCTCCTCGACGAGCGTCGCAAGGCGTCGCAGCAGTCGGCCGCGATCGGCGGGGGAGACGGCGCGCCAGGCGGGGTAGGCGGCCTTCGCGCGCGCGACGGCGGCGTCCGTCTCGTCGATTCCCGCGGAGTCGAGAGTGACGATCGTCTCCTCGGTCGCGGGGTTGATGACGGCGAAGCTCATCCCGCCGCCGATTGAATCACGCAGGGGCGACCCGCGCCCATGTCCGAACGTGGTCTGACCAAGGGACATGGCCGTTGGGGACCTGTCCTTCGCGCACGAAGCGGATATATCGCTCCACAGCGATCTTCGGGTCGGGCGAGAAATAGCGCAGGAGCTCGTCCGGCCGATGGAACGCCATCGGGTACTCGAGGCCGATGGTGGCGCGATAACCGCTCCACGGCCAATCCTCCGGCCGCTTCACCAGGTCGGCGCGCACGGGATTGAGCGGGATATATCGCACCGTCGCCCAGAAGTGGCGTTCCGTCACCACGGGCTTGGCCTCGAACCGGTTCTTCACGAGATGACCGGTGCCGGTCCGCTTCGTCCGTAGGTTGCTCCACCGCGCGTAGCAGCCGTTGAGCTCACGCATGCCCTCGGATAGTCCACCTTCTGTCAGTTGGATCAGCAGGTGGTAGTGGTTCGGGAGCAGGCACCAATCGAGAATCGTCCAGTGCCGGCGTCGCGTGACGCGCGTCAGGAGTCGCAGGTACTTCGCGTAGTGATCTTCGTCGAAGAAGATCGGCTGGCGAAAGTTACCGCGGGACATGACGTGGTAGAGACCCTGCGGGTCGACGATTCTAAGCGGCGCCACGGAATCACGATAAGGCGCCTTCGCGCCGGCGAAGGTCGTGGGGACGAATTGTTCGCGTATTGCCGAACTTGGTCTGACCAAGGGACTGGTCTCGAAGCGGCCTGTCCGAAACTACGAGCAGTGTCGACCCTCGGCGTAGCTCGCAGCTTCGCGTACGAGCGCTTCGAAGAGCGCGAGGTCTGCTCCTTCCTCTGGATGCCAGAGCACGCCGAGCGTGAAGCGGCGGGACGGATCCTCGAGCGCCTCGATGGTCCCGTCGGGCGCGCGGGCCGACTCGCGCAATCCCTCGCCGAGCGCCCCATAGCCCTGGTGGTGGTGCGACTTCACGTCGTGCCGGTCGCCCAGGATCGATGCCAGCCGCGTCGCAGGCAGCACCCTCACGTCGTGCTCGGCGAACACGCCGGCCGTTCGCTTGTGCGTGTCGGCGTGCACCCGATCCGGAACGTGCTGCTCGAGATCGCCGCCGAGCGCAACATTCAGCACCTGCGAGCCGCGACAGATCGCGAGCACCGGCACATCGCGGGCGAGCGCCGCCTGCATCAACGCCAGCTCGAAGTCGTCGCGCTCGCGCACGAAGCCGGTCGTCTCCGGGTGCGCCTGTGCGCCATAGAGCTCCGGGTCGAGGTCAGAGCCGCCGGAGAAGATCAGGCCGTCCACACGTTCGACCGTCTCCTCCGCCAGCGCGCCGGGAGGCACGAGCAACGGCACGCCGCCGGCGCGCGCCACCGCGCGCACGTACGAGGCGGGCACGAGCGCAGCGTCGAGGTCCCAGGCGCCCCACGCGGCGCGGGTCAGGTACGTCGTGATGCCGAGAACCGGCCTACCCACGCTCGTAGAGCCGCTCCCGCTCCCAGTTCGTCACCACTCGGTCGAAGGACGTCTGCTCGGTTCGCGCGTAGTTCAGGTAATGGTCGACCACGTCGTCACCGAAGGCGACGCGCGCCATCGAACCAGTCTCCAGCGCTGCGATTGCGTCGCGCAGCGTCGACGGGAATCGCTGCGCATCTGACACGTACGCATTCCCTTCGAGCGCCGGCGGAAGCTCGAGCTCGTTCTCGATCCCGTGCAGTCCCGCGGCGATCGTCGCGGCGAATGCGAGGTACGGGTTTACATCCCCTCCGGGAATCCGCGTCTCGAACCGCAGCGCGGAGCCGGAGCCGACGATGCGGAACCCGCACGTGCGGTTGTCGTGACCCCAGGCGAGCGTCGTCGGCGCCCACGAGCCGGCGGCGAAGCGCTTGTAGGAGTTCACGTTCGGTGCGAAGAAGATCGCGAGCTCGCGCGCACACGCGATCTGGCCCGCGAGGTACTGCTTGAAGACGTCGCTCTCCCCCACGAACGCGCTCTCGCCGCCGCGCCAGAGCGACGAGTGAATGTGGCACGACGAGCCGATCCATGTGTGGTCGGGCTTGGCCATGAACGTGATAGAGCAGCCGTTCAGGTGTGCGATCTCCTTCGCGCCGTTCTTGTAGACGACGTGGTTGTCGGCCATCGTCAGCGCGTCTTCGTAGCGGAAGTTGATCTCCTGTTGTCCCGGCCACGCCTCGCTCTTCGATGTCTCCACTCTTATGCCGGCGCCGTGCATGCCGTTGCGGATCTGGCGGAGCAGGGGCTCGTCGTAGGTCGCAGCGAGGATGTGGTAGTCGAGGATGTACGGCACCGACGGCGTCAGGTCGTTGTAGCGCTTGCGATGGGCCTCCTCGTAGGTCTCGCGCAGCAAGTAGAACTCGAGCTCGGAGCCGACCATCACGTCGAAG
>JAICTB010000206.1 GCA_025936595.1 Thermoleophilia bacterium
CCAGGCGAAGATCGGCCGTGAGCTCGGCTTGAGGCGGACACCGCAGCTGGCATTCACCTACGATGAATCGGTCGAGCGTGGCGTTCGCATGTCCAAGCTGATCGACGAGCTCGCTGCGGAGCTGCCCGAAGATGACCGAGACCCAGACGACGAGTGATCTCCAGGCGGTCGTGGACGCGATCCGATCACATGACCGGTTCGTCGTCGCGGCCCACGAGAATCCCGACGGCGACGCGCTCGGCTCGCTCGTCGCAATGACGCTTGCGCTCCGCACGCTCGGCAAGGACGTGGTCATGTACCTGTCGGGAAGCGCCCCGACGCCCGCGGAGTACCGCTTCCTCGACCTCAGCGACCTGCAGCGCGAGCTTCCGGACGACACGGAGGAGCGCGTCTTCCTCGCGGTCGACTGCGCAAACGAACGTCGGATCGGTCCCGACAACGAGCCGATCGACCGCGCGGAGGTCGTGGTGAATGTCGACCACCACCACGACAACTCGCGCTTCGGCGCCGTCAACCTGGTCGTCGCCGACGCATCATCGACCTCCGAGATCGTTCGCGACGTGCTGCGCAAGCTCGACGTGCCGCTGAACGCCGAGATCGCCGAGGCGCTCTACGTCGCGCTCGTCACGGACACGGGACGCTTCCAGTACACGAATACGACGCCCAAGGCGCTGCGCCTCGCCGCGGAGCTTGTCGAGGCCGGTGCGGACGTGCACGGGATCTTCCGCCACGTCTACGAGAGCGTGCAGTTCGCGAAGTTGAAGCTCCTTGCGCGTGCGCTCGAGCGCGCGAAGCTCTTCGAGGGCGGGCGGCTCGTCATCACGTATCTCCTGAAGGACGATTTCGGGGATGTCGGCGCGGAGGAGCCCTACAGCGAGGGCATCATCGACTACCTTCGCGCGGTCGAAGGATCGGAGATGGTGGCACTGATTCGCGAGCCGCCGCGCAACGAGGGGCCGGCCCGCCGTGTGTCGCTGCGCTCGAGCCACGACGAGGTGGACGTTTCGGCGATTGCGCGGAATGTCGGAGGGGGCGGCCACCGCCAGGCGGCCGGCTTCTCGTCGGAGCTCCCGATCGGCGAGATCATCGAGTTCCTGGTGCAGGAGTTCTCGGTCGTGACACGGACGCCGGGCGACGGTGCCGCCCCGCAGCCTTAGGCCGGTCGGCGTCGCGCTGGTCGACAAACCGGCCGGCCCGTCTTCCTTCGCGATCGTCGCCGCGCTGCGGCGGCGTACGCGCGCCCGGACAGGGCACGCCGGGACACTGGACCCTTTCGCGACGGGTCTTCTTGTCCTGTTGTCCGGTGCGGCAACTAGGCTTGCTCCGTGCTTTGTGGGACTAGACAAGCGCTACCTCGCGGACGTGGATCTCACGGCGACGACCTCGACCGGCGATCCGGAGGGGCCGAACCTGGAGGAGCACGCGCCGCGGGACCGTGCGGCGCTGGACCGCGAGCTCGCGCTCCTCCGCGGCGAGGTCGAGCTGCCGATCCCGGCCGCCTCGGCGGTGAAGATCGGTGGGCAGCGCGCGTACAAGCTGGCGCGCCGGGGCATCGCCGTCGAGATGCCCTTGAGGCGTTCGCTCGTTCACGCGCTCGACGTCATCGCGTATAGCGGCGAGGGCGACACGGTCAACTCCGTGCAGCTTGCGTTGCACGTCAGCTCGGGTACCTACGTGCGCGCGATCGCACACGCACTCGGTGGACACTGCACGTCCCTGCGACGGACGGCGGTGGGGCCTTTCACGGTCGAGGAGGCCACGAGCGTCGAAGACGCCCTGCTCATGCCGATCGGCGCGGCGCTCGAACGACTGCACGAAGCTGCGCTCGAGCGGGTCCCGACCGAGGTGCGCGCGGGTGTGCTCGCGCTGGAGGCGGCGCAAGGGGCGGCGCCCGGCGGGAGTGCGGCCTGAACGTCGCACGCTCTCCGGCCGACCTGGAGCGGCGCCCGCGCGCGGTCGCGATCGGGACGTTCGACGGCGTGCATCTCGGACACCGGGCGGTCGTGCGCGCGGCGGTGGACGCGGGGCCGACACCGACCGTCGTCACCTTCGATCCACACCCGCGTACCGTGCTCGGGAATCACGTCGAGCTGCTGTCGACGCTCGAGCGGCGGTTGGAGCTGCTGGAAACGTGCGGCGTTGCGGATGTGCTCATCGTCGAGTTCACGCCCGAGATCGCTGCGCTCGCGCCGGAGGACTTCGCACGCCGCTACCTCGGTGGGATCGGGACGGAGATCGTCGTCGCGGGGACAGGCTTTCGCTTTGGCCGCCACCGCGCCGGCGATCTCGAGCTCCTGCGCACCCTCGGGCTCGACGCGCGGCAGGTGCCGCTCGTCGAAGGCGTCTCCTCGACGCGCATCCGCCTGCTCGCGCAGGCCGGGGAGATCGGGGACGCGGCTCGGCTGCTCGGCCGGCCCCTCGAGGTGGACGGGGTGGTGGTAAGCGGTGACCAGCGCGGCGGCACGCTCGGGTTCCCGACGGCGAACCTCCGCGTCGAGCCGGACCTGCTCGTCCCTGCGTTCGGCATCTATGCCGGCGCGGCGGGCGATCGTCGGGCCGCGGTTTCGATCGGCGTCAACCCGCACTACGGCGGCACCGAACGGCGCGTCGAGGCCTACCTGCTGGACTGGGCCGGCGACCTGTACGGCCGGCGGATCGTGCTCGAGCTCTGGCAGCGGCTGCGGGACGAGCGCGCCTTCGGAAGCGAGGCGGAGCTGGTGGAGCAGATCACGCGCGACGTGGAGCAGACGCGTGCGGCGCGCCCGCCCGTCTGAAGAGCTTCCAAGACGGCGCAAGTTTTCGGCAGGAGCAGCGTCTCTCTGTGAGATGACCCATTCCCCGAGCAACGTGATCCACCTCGACCGAGTCCGCTGTCTGGAGTGCGGCACGAAGTACGTGAAGCCCGCCGCAGGCGGCACGATGAACGAGAATCCCGGCTGCCCGCGCTGCGGCTACGCCGGTTGGATCGACGCCGGCATCCCGCCGCGGCGCTCGGCCGGCAAGGCGTCCTAACCCACCCGCTCGGCGAGACGGCTCCCGAACCGGCCGAAGCCTTCGAGCGGGAAGTCGAGCCGGTCGTGGGCGCGATCGCCCTCCACGATCTCGAACTTCCGCCGGCCGATCGCACGTGCGGCGTACTCCCCGTCGGGGAATGCCACCGAGAGCCGTCCGCCGTCCGACACCGCGACGTGTATCTCCTCGTCACTGTTGGCGTACGAGCCGGCGAGCTGGTCGAGCATGGGCCGGGGGAGCTCGATCGTCGCCGGCACGCGGCGCCGCTCGCCGATCACGCGCTCGAAGAAGGCGTTCTCGACCTCGCGCAGCGCCTGCTTGCCGCGGCCGCTGTTCGTCAGACCGGCAAACACCGCGTCGCGATCCGGAACGAGCAGGAGCGACGACTGAAAGCCGCCGTACGAGCCGGCGTGACCCCAGACGTCGACGCCGCCGACGCGCTCGCCGTGCAGGCCGAGCCCGTACACGCCGCCGGCCGGCTTGCCGTATACGAAGCGGAGTCGCGCGGCCGCCGGCGTGGCGAGCTGCCAGCCGCCGAAGCGCAGCAGGTCGGGGACGTTCGAGACCAACCCGCCCGAGGGGCGGCGCACCCGCGGGTACGGTGCTGCGGCGGCGTGCGGGCCTGTCCCCGCGAGGTCGGGCTCGCCGAAGGACGTGGCCTCGAGCCCTGCGGGACCGATCACGCGTTCGCGCAGCGCGTCCTCGAACGACTGCCCGGCCCGTTCCGCAGCGAGGAGCCCCGCGAGCCAGTAGCCGCTGTTCGCATACGACCACACCTGGTCGGTCCCGACGAACCGCCGCACCGACGGAAGCTCCCGGGCGAGCATCGAAAGAGCGCCGTCGCCGTCGCCGAAGCGCGTGAGGTCGCCGCACTCGCCGTCGTAGCCGCTCGTGTGGGCGAGCAGATGCCGGACGCGGACGTCCGGCGCCCAGACGCCGGTCGGCTCGTCGAGCTCGAGCAGGCCGAGCGCGAGCGTCGCGGTGAACGGCTTCGTGACCGACGCGACGCGGAAGAGCGTCTCGGCCGCGCAGCCCACCGCGGCGGTCTCGACGCGGCCCGCGACCGAGCTTCCGGCGGCGAGGGCGGGCACCTTCCAGGCTGCGGCGGCGGCCTCGCAGACGGCTCGAAACGTCGAATCCATCGGGATCCGCTACCCTACTGCCCGACCCTGCCTCGGCCGTGCGCGTCTTCCTTCGCGGCGTGCTGAGACCTCGGGCGACCACCACCGATAGAGGAGAGAGCATGCCCCTCACCAAGGA
>JAICTB010000113.1 GCA_025936595.1 Thermoleophilia bacterium
AACGCGGTGCGGCTGCTCACGATCCACGCGGCGAAGGGGCTCGAGTTCAAGATCGTGATCGTCGCGGATGCGGGCCGGGACATGGTGGGAGCGCCGTCCGCCGACGAGATCCTCGTGCGCCCCGACGGCAGCTTCGGCTTCCGCGTGATCGATCCGAAGTCGGGCAAGAAGCGCGGCGTCTTCAGCTACGAGGAGGTGCGGGAGGCCGAGAAGCGCGACGACCGCGCGGAACGGCTGCGCCTCTACTACGTCGCGATGACGCGTGCGATCGACCGCCTGATTGTCTCCGGCGCGATCGATCCCGATCGCCCTCAGGATCGGGAGACCCCGATCGGCTGGGTGCTCGCCCGCCTGCGCGCCGAGGACCAGATCGAGGCCGCCGCCGGCGCGCCGGTCGAGCTCGAGCGCGGCGAGGCGAGGTTCGTGCTCACCGTCGACCGCTGGGCGCCGCCCGTCCTCGAGGAGGAGCCCACGCCGGTCGAGAGCGGCGAGGGCCAGCTCGCGCTCTTCGACGAGCTGCCGACGACGCCGATCCCGCGCGGCTACCGCCTGCCGGAGCTGGCGCCGCTGCCGGTGCCGCCGCTGCACAAGGTGCGGAGTCTCTCGTACTCGGCGCTCGCGCTCTTCGAGCGCTGCTCCTACCGCTACTACGCCGAGCGCGTCGCGGGGCTGCGCGAGGAGCGGGGCACGATGCCGGGCGCGCTCGCCGGCGGGCTGAAGGCGACCGAGGTCGGCGACGCCGTGCACCGTCTGCTCGAGCTCGTCGATCTTGCGCGTCCTGCGCAGCCCGGGAGCGAGATGGTGAGGAGCTGGTACCCGACGGTCAGCGACGAGGAGCTCGCCCGGATCGACGCGTTCGTCGCCGCCTACTGCCAGTCCGACCTCGCCGCGCGCATTGCGGGGCTCGAGGGCGCGAAACCCGAGCGGCCCTTCGCGTTCGAGCACGACGGGGTGCTCCTGCACGGCCGGCTCGACGTGCTCTGGCGCGACGGGCCGCGCGCGCTCGTGCTCGACTACAAGACGAACACGCTCGCGGAGGGGACGCCCGAGGAGATCGTCGAGGCCGACTACCGCCTGCAGCGGCTCGTCTACGCGCTCGCCTGCTTCCGCGCCGGCGCCGACGAGGTGGAGGTCGTCTACCACTTCCTCGAGCGGCCGGACGCCGTCGTCACGACCACCTTTGAGCGGCTGGAGCTGCCGGTGCTCGAGGAGGAGCTCTCCGCGGCGATCCGGCAGATCGACGCGGGCGAGTTCGTGCCGACGCCGAGCGAGTTCACGTGCGCGGGCTGCCCGGCGCTCGATCTCGTCTGCGCCGGGCCGAACCTGAGGCAGCCGGCGGCGAGGCTCGTCGCGAGTGCCGCGTAGCTACGTCGCCGAAGCGCGGCGCAAGAAGGTTGCGCCGAAGAAGGAACGTGTCAGGCCGGTGATCGAACGGCTCGCCGTCGCGCATGCCGATGCGGCGATCGCGCTCACGTTCTCGAATCCGCTCGAGCTCCTGATCTCGGTGATGCTCTCCGCGCAGACGACGGACGTGAACGTGAACCGCGTCACGGAGAAGCTCTTCGTGAAGTACCGGCAGCCTGAGGATTACCTCGCCGTCCCGATCGAGGAGCTCCAGCAGGACATCTTCCAGACCGGCTTCTACCGGCAGAAGGCGAAGTCGCTGCGCGGGGCGATGCAGCGGATCATCGAGGAGCACGACGGCCAGGTTCCGGAGGCCTTCGACGAGCTTCTCAAGCTCCCCGGCGTCGCGCGCAAGACCGCGAACGTCGTCTCCGCAGAACGGGGGAGCCCGCAGGGCATCGTCGTCGACACGCACGTGCGCCGGCTCTCGCAGCGGCTTTCGTTCACGAGGCAGGAGGACCCGGTCAAGATCGAACGCGACCTGGTGCAGCTCGTGCCGCGCGAGGACTGGGCGCGCTTCCCGCACCTGCTGATCTGGCACGGCCGGCGGATCTGCGACGCGCGCAGGCCGCGCTGCGAGGAGTGCCCGCTCGCGCTCGACCTCTGCCCGGCGAGCCGGATCTGACGCACATCCGGCACAGACACGTCACACGTTTCCGCGTAGCGTTGGAAGGTGCGCAGCGTCGACCTCGCGCTCTATGCCGATGCGCTCGCCGGTGAGGCGGCGGCGCTCGGCGCGCGCATCGAGCGCGAGCGCGGCCGGCTGCGGCAGGCGTCGATCGAGCGCGCCGCCCGCGCCGAGCTCGGCCGTGTCGCCGTGGAGCGGCTCGAGGAGCTCGGCCTTCTCTCGACGCGCGGCGACGTCGAGGCGCTCGCAGCCCTCGAGGAGGCGCTCGACGCCCTCGAGGTGCTGCAGGGCTGGGTCGAGGAGCGCCTCAGCCGCGTCGCGGCGTGAGCGCGACCAGAAGCCCGCCGTCGTCGTCGTAGGCGGGAAACACGTCGGCGATTACCGCCTTCTCGTTGCCGGCGCGCGTCCTGATCGAGAGCTGCTCGCCGAGCCGCCGGACTCCCCATTCGCGGGCGAGCTCGACCGGCTTGTCGTCGGAGAACTGCAGCGCGTGCACGACGTCGAGCCCCATCAGGTCCGCTTCGGGAAACCCTGTCAGCTCGAAGACGCCGCGCCCGATCGCGAGCACGCGCCGGTCCTGGTCCGTCACGAGCATCCCGGTATCGGGCGCCGGATAGTAGTCGTCGAGCAGCTCGAACAGGAACCCGAACCCGCAGTGGCGGCACGCGGGCGCTTGCTCTGAGAAGCCCTCGCGGGCGTCGATGTCGAGCGAGCGCTCCTTGCACCTGGGGCAGATGTAGTACGGCATCGTCTAGTGGTTGCTCCGGGAAGTTCGATGTGGATTGGCCGAGCGAAAACCGAGCAGCGCAAGGACGCAGGGAGCCTCGATAGCCAAAGCTATCGCGGCGACCGAGGACGCGGCGATGCGACGTGTTTGCAGCCGGCCAAGACGTAGCGAACTTCCCGGAGCGGCCACTAAATCCAGCGCTTCCAGCGGAAGAAGATCAGCTGGCCCGCAGTTGTAGCGAGGATCCACCCCCAGGACCACCAGTAGCCGAACGCCCAGCTGAGCTCCGGGATGTGGCGGAAGTTCTGGCCATAGAGGCCGACGATGAACGTCGGCACCAGGAGCAGCGACGCGATCAGCGTCAGCCGTTTCATCACGTCGTTCTGGTCGTTCGAGATCTTGCCCTGGAGGTAATCGCGCACGCCTGCGACGGCGTCGCGCGACGATTCCAGCGCCTCGGTCGCGCGCAGCAGCTTGTCGTACGCGTCGCCGAAAGCGATCTCGACGTCGCGCGGAAAGAGATCGTCCTCGTCGAGCTCGACGCGGTTGTCGACCACCTTGTGGACGGCATCGCGCGTCGGCGTGAGGGTACGGCGGATGCCGCGCAGGTCGGCGCGGAGCTCGCGCAGGCGCTTGCCGACCACCGCGGGCGACTCCGCTGCGACGCGATCCTCGAGCTCGTCGATCTCGTCGTCGAGGTCGTCGACCAGATCGAGGTAGCGCTCGGCCACCTCGTCGACGAGGTGATAGACGAACATGCCGACCTCGTCGTGCACCCGGCATGCTTCCTTCGCCGGCTTCGGGTCGAACGGGTGCTCGCCGGGAGGCGTCTTCGACACCGAGACGAGGGTATCGGCGGTCGCGACGAAGTCGATCTCCTGGTAGTAGACGCGGTCCTCGGACTGAACGGCGACCGGGACCAGAAAGACGCCGAGCACGTAGTCGCCATGCGTCTCGATCCGAGGGCGCGGTTCGTCGTCGTGCACGTGGGGTGCGCGCAGCGCGGCGAGCGCCGTCGCGTGCACGTGCTCCGGAAGGTGCGCGTGAAGCTCGTCGTCGGACGGGTCGATCAGGTCGATCCAGCGTGGGACGTCGGCCACGCTCCGAGGCTAGTGATCAGGCCGGACGCGGAGCCGTCAGCGCCGTACCCGGGTGTCCTTCGAACGACGCGAGGAACCGCTCCGCGTCGAGCGCTGCCATACAGCCCGAGCCGGCCGCCGTGACCGCCTGGCGGTAGGTGTGATCCTGCACGTCGCCCGCGGCGAAGACGCCCTGTACGTTCGTCTCCGTCGTCCCCGGCTTCGTGACCAGGTAGCCGCCGGCGTCGTGGTCGAGCTGGTCGACGAAGAGCGCGGTGTTCGGGTCGTGGCCGATCGCGACGAACAGGCCGTCTGCAGGCACCTCCCACGTCTCGTCGTCGACGGTACTGCGCAGGCGGAGCGCCTCGACCTTCAGGTCACCGATGATCTCCTCGACGACGGCGTTCAGGACGAAGTCGAGCTTGTCGTTCGCCTCCGCGCGATCGACCATGATCTTCGACGCGCGGAACTCGTCGCGGCGGTGTACGAGATGCACGCGCGAGGCGAACTTCGTCAGGAACAGCGCCTCCTCGAAGGCAGAGTCGCCGCCGCCGACGACGTAGACGTCACGGTCGCGGAAGAACGACGCGTCGCAGGTGGCGCAGGCGGACACGCCGCGGCCCTTGTGCTTCTGCTCCGACGGGATGTCGAGCCAGCGGGCGCTCGCTCCGGTCGCGACGATCACGGCGCGCGCTGCGAACTCGTCGTCGCCCACGTAGACGCGCAGCGGCTGCTCGGAGAGGTCGACGCGCGTGACGTCGTCGGTGAGGAACTCAGCGCCGAAGCGCTCCGCCTGGCGGCGAAAGTCGGCCATCATCTCAGGCCCCATCACCCCGTCCGCGTAACCGGGATAGTTCTCGACGTCGCTTGTGATCATCAGCTGGCCGCCCCAGTTGAAGCCCTCGATCACCAGTGGCGCAAGGTCGGCGCGCGCCGCGTAGAGTGCGGCGGTGTAGCCGGCGGGGCCACCGCCGACGATGATCAGCTCACGCACGTTCTGGTCGCTCAAGTCCTTTGCTCCTTCTCCGGAAATTCGTGTCTCGTACTAGTAAACGTCACGCGGCGGCCGGACGTTCCCGCTTCCAGGAGTAGTTCCCGGCCACCCCGGTTAAGAGGCACGCATGGCCGTCGCCGTCACGACAGACATTCTGCGCGAGCTCGCCGCCTTCGAGGCCGAGAACGGGTGCGCGCTCAGCATCTACGTCGATTTCGACCCGTCTTCGACACCCACGACGCCGGATGTGGAGACGAAGTTCAACGCCGTCCTCTCCGAAGCGGAGAAGCTCAGCGAGGGCCATGCCGGTGACCGCGACTGCAAGCTGGCGCTCCGCGACGACATCCAGCGGATTCGCGCCTGGTGGGACGGGTTCGACCGTGACGGCTCCCGCGGGATCGCGCTCTTCGCCTCCTCCGCCGACCACCTGCTCCGCGCTCTGCCGCTCAGCGAGCCGGTGGGGGACTCGGTGCACCTCGGCTCGGAGCTTCGCCTCTCGCCGCTCGCCGGCCAACTCGGCCGCGGCGACGGCGCACTCGTGGTGTTCGTGTCGCGAGAACGAGGCTCCGTCTTCCGCCTGGATGGAGGCAGGCTCGTCGAGGTCGTCGACGAGTCGGAGGAAGTTCCCGGCCAGCACGACCAGGGCGGCTGGTCGCAGTCGCGCTACCAGCGCCACATCGAGAACCTCGTCGCGGAGCATCTGAAGAGCGTCGGTGGTGAAGTGGACAGGCGCGTCCGGCGAGGGGTCGGCTTGACGATCGTCGCAGTCGGGCCCGAGGAGCTTCGCCCGGAGTTCGAAGCGAAGCTGTCGCAGGAGACGCGTTCCGCACTCGTCGGGTGGACGTCGGTCGAGTCACACGCCGCGCCGACGGAGATCCTGGAAGCGGTGCGACCGCTGCTCGACGAGGCGCACGCGCGCCGGGACGAGGCGGTGCTCGAACGCTGGCAGGAGGAGCACGGGCGCCACAATCGCGCGGCGGCCGGCTGGAAGCAGACGCTCGACGCCGCATCGGACGCGCGGGTCGAGGTGCTGCTCGTCGGCGACGGCGTCGCGCATCCCGCGTGGCGCTGCCCCGAGTGCGGCCGCGCGTCCGCCGACGGCGGCAAGTGCCAGCTCGACGGCACGAAGCTCGAGCAACGCGCGGACGCCGCCGACCTCGCGATCCACCAGACGCTCGTCCACGGCGGCACCGTCGTCCGGGTCGGCTCGGGAGCACTCGCGGGCGCAGACGGCATCGGTGCTCTGCTTCGCTTCTAGCTCGCGGCCAAACCGACGGTCTGTGAGCGCCGCAGGGCGAGTAAAATCGACGCGCCGAGGAGCGGGCGATGAGATTCGCGCGGCTGCACCGTCTAAGGAATAACCACGACGAGCAGGAGGCTCCGATGTCCAATGTGAAGTCCAGGTTGAACCTCACCCAGGTCGGCCGCGTCTGCGTCACCGTCTCCGACACCGACCGCGCGATCGACTTCTACGTCGACAAGCTCGGCTTCGAGAAGGTCGTCGACGTTCCGATGGGTGACGCGGGCCGCTGGGTCGAGGTAGCGTTGCCGGGTGCCCCGACGACGATCGCCCTCGCGCCCCCGCCCGAGGGGGCCGCGGCAGGCGGCAGTCAGACGGGCATCTGCCTCGACACCTCCGACGTCGACGCGGATCACGCCGCGTTGAAGGCGGCCGGCGTCGACGTCGACGACGAGGTTGCACGCTGGGGCGGGGCCATTCCCCCGATGTTCTGGCTGCGCGACCCCGACGGAAACTCGCTGATCGTCGTCCAGCCGTCCGAGTAGCTCGAGGTGACGAAGAGCGCGACCGGTGTCCGGCCGGTCGCGCTCGGTCATGGCGAGTTCTGGCAGGAATGCACCTGCAAGACTTAGGGTTCCACCGTGGCTGACGAGTACGGCGACAACGTCTGGGAGCCGCACCTGCCCGAGGTCTGGGACGGGGTGCACGGACGCCGACTCGTTCGCGAAGAGGGGCGCCCGCTCTCCGGTGCCGTCTGGGAGCTACCTGCGGGGTCTTCCGGTGTCGACTACCACTTCCACCACGGCACCGAAGAGCTCCTGATCGTCCTGCGCGGCACGGCGACCCTTCGCACTCCACGTGGCGAGAAGGAGCTGCCGGCCGGCTCCGTCGCACACTTCTCTCCCGGTCCCGAAGGTGCGCACACGGTCATGAACCAAAGCGGCGAGCCGATGCGATACGTGATGATCGCCGCCCACGCGTCGCCCGACATCGTCGAGTATCCCGATAAGGGCGAGTTCGCTGCGGTTGCAAAGTCTGCGTCCCAGCGAGGCGAGCCGTTTTTCGTGCGGCTCCCGCT
>JAICTB010000185.1 GCA_025936595.1 Thermoleophilia bacterium
GACCTGGCCCAACCTCTGCGCGGGCTGGAAGGTCTTCAACCTCAACCACGTGCAACACAAGGGGTCGCTCACGCGCCTGGCGACCTTCGATCCGCTGACCGTCGGCGTCGGCCACGGCGATCCGATCACCGAGGGCGCCGCCGAGCACGTCCAGCAACTCGCCGAGGCCTACTAAATCGACGTCGAGTCCTGCAGGCTCCCGGGCCCAACAGGACTCGACGCGGCGTTTTCACGCACCCAGCGCGCGCAGAAAGACGTCGGCGACGTCGTTCGTGTCGCCGGGGACGAGGTTCGCCGCCCACGACGCGAACAGGAGATGGCGCCCGTCGCGGGTGAAGGCGTTGCCGAGGCCGATCCAGCTCGCGTCGTCGCCCTGGCCGTGCAGCCCGAGGCTGACGAGCCGCGTCCGGTTCGTCCGCAGGTCGCGGATGAAGACGTCGGTGATGTCGTTGCGGTCGCTGGCGACGAGGTTCGTCGCGAGTGAGCTGAAGGCGACATAGCGTCCGTCGGCGCTGAAGCTCTCGCCGGCTCCGCTCTCCGCGTTCGCCTGGCCGCCCGTGCTGGTGACGTTCACCCGCTGCGTCTTCCCGCTCACCAGGTCGTGCACGAAGATGTCGAAAGTCCGGTTCGTGTCGCGCGGGACGAGGTTGGTCATGTCGGAGTGGAAGGCGACGTAGCGGCCGTCGCTCGAGATCGTCGGTGCGTTGCTCCCGTTCGAGTACTTCTTGCCCGTGCCCTGCTTGCCCGCGCTCGTGACGCTGACGCGGGTCGTCTTCCCCGTGCGGAAGTCGCGCACGAAGACGTCGGGCAGCTTGTTCGTGTCGCCGTGGACGAGGTTCGACGCGATCGACGTGAACGCGACGTAGCGGCCGCCGGCGCTGATCGACGGGCTGCTGCTCCACCCGTTCGCGCCGGCAGTCAGGTGCAGCAGGTGGCGTCGGCGAAGGTCGTAGCGGTACAGGTCGTCACCCGCCTGGACGACGGCGTAGCGGCCGTTGGCGCTGAGCACGCCCGCAGGAACTCCGCCAACGCCGCCCGGTGGGATGCGCCGGGTCTTGCCGGTTGCGCGATCCCGGATGAAGGCGTCGCTCTTGCCGTTCGTGTCGCCGGGGACGAGGTTCGGGGCGTCCGAGCGGAAGAGGACGTAGCGGCCGTCGGCGCTGATCCCGAGCGCCGCCGAGCCGCCGTTCGGATCCTGTGCGCGCTTCGCCTGCGCGCCGCTGCTGCTCACGCTCACGCGCTGGGTGCGCTCGGTTTTGCGGTCGACCACGAACGCGTCCTGGCGTTCGTTCGTGTCTCCGGGGACGAGATTCGTCGCCTCCGACGTGAACGCGACGAAGCGCCCGTTCGCGCTGACGCCGGCGGTCCAGCTCGGGCGATCGCCCTGATTCCGGCTGCTCGAGACGCTGACGCGCACCGTCTTGGCAGTCGTCGCCGAGGGCGCCGTCGAGACGAGCACGAGCGCCGCCAGCGCGATGATAGTTGGGGCTGCGATCTTCACGGCCGCTCCTTTCGTAAAGGACGACCGATGGATCGCGCATCCCGGTAACGCGGCGCCTATGCGCCGGTAAAGCGGCGTGGGATCATTGATCCACCGTGGAATTCCTGATCCTCGGGCCCGTCGATGTGCTCGACGGGGGACGCGCGGTTTCGCTGCCTGCCGGCAAGCCGCTCGCGCTGCTGCGGGTCCTTCTGCTCAACCGCAACCGGGTCGTCAGTGCCGAGGATCTGATCGACGAGCTCTGGGGCGAGGATCCTCCGGAGACGGCGATGAAGGCGCTCCAAGGGCACGTCTCTCAGCTGCGCAAGGCGCTCGGTGCAGACCGTCTGATTACGAAGGCGCCGGGCTACCGGCTTCGCGTCGAGGACGGCGAACTCGATCTCGACCGTTTCGAGCGGCTCGTGCGGGACGGCCGCGAACGGTTCGCCGCCGGCGACGCCATGGCCGCGTCGCGCGAGCTCGAGAGCGCGCTCGCTCTCTGGCGCGGGCCTGCGCCGGGGCTCGACGAGCGGCGGCTGGCGGCTCTCGAGGACCGGATCGACGCGGATCTTGCGCTCGGGCGTCACGCGGAGCTTGTCGCAGAGCTCGAGACGCTCGTCGCACAGCAACCGCTGCGCGAGCGTCTGCGAGGACAGCTCATGCTCGCGCTCTATCGCTCAGGCCGACAGGCGGACGCGCTCGAGGAGTACCGCCACACGCGCGAGACGCTCGTGGACGAGCTCGGGATTGAGCCGGGCGAGGCGCTGCAGGAGCTCCAGCGCGCGATCCTGCGCCACGATCCGGAGCTCGAGATTCGTGGGCCGCGTCCCTCGATGGTTGCCGACACGGCGGTGGCGCCTCCGAAGTTCCGCTGGACGCTCGTGGCTGTCGGGGCGGTACTGGTCCTTGCCGCCGCGGGGGTCGCGCTCGTGGTCGTCCGCGGCGGCTCGTCGCCGGACCGCTCCGCCGCAACCGACTTGCAGACCTTCGTCTCGCGCGTCGAGAACTTCCTCGTCCAGTCGCGCGAGGGACGGCGAGAGGTCTCTACTGCGATCTTCGGGGTCGTCCACTGCCGACTCGGACCGCGCGTAGCGATCGAACGGCTGAACCGCGTGCAACGGAACCGCCAGAGCCTGCTGCAACAGGTGGTTGCGCTCGCCGTTCCTGCCGACAACGCTGCGGGTCGCTCCGCGGACCTCTTTCAGCAGGCGGAGCAGCGCTCGATTGCGGCCGACTGGCACTACCGCGATTGGCTCAGGAAGCGGACGACCTGCGGGAGCCCTGAGCCGAGCACCGGTTTGCACGTCGCGGTCGTCGCCGACAAGGCTGCCACCCGCGCCAAGCTTCAGTTCGTCGCGGCATTCAACCCGCTGGCGCGCCGCTTCCACCGGCGTTCGTGGCAGGCGAGCGAGTTCTAGGCCGACCGAAGCGTGTTGGCGATCACGCGCGCGTAGATCGTGCAGGCGTACGGCCACGGATGGGTGCCGTCCTGGAGCATCTTGCTCGTCGAGTGGCCGTACCAGTCGGCGAGGTGCGCTGCCTGCCAGCCGTGCAGCCAGTTGTCGAGCGCGTGATTCGACTCGTCCTGCCAGCTCGTGTCGTTGCGGACGTTGACGACGACGATGCGCGGGATCCCGTGCAGCGCGTGCCGTAGCCGCAGGAGGTCGCGGTACCAGAGCGGGCCGTTGTTCCCGACCTGGATCACGACGATCTTCGTCAGCTTGTGGTGTCGGCGCAGCCGCTGGAGGTCATTGACCGTGTCCTCGATCTGGCGGCCGACGGTCGCGTCGACCTTGACGTGGTGGTGGAGTGCCGTTCGCAGCTGCGAGGAGCAGCCGAGCATCACGGAGTCGCCGAGCGCGAGGATCCGGCCCTTGGGCAGGGCGACGCGCTTCGTCTGCTTGTCGACGCTCGGCTGCACCACCGGCGTCGTGCCCGGGTGGGGGTGGTCCGTGCCGGCGTTCGCCTGCGGCGCGTTGACATAGGGCCCGACCGGGTTCAGCGAGGACGGCGTCACGAAGAGGATCGCGAAGGCCGCGACGAGGACGAGCGCACCAACGCCGACGACCTCGAGCCGGAAGCGGCGCGAGTACTGGGCCAGCCAACGCTGCAGGTGCCCCCTCCGGATCGGCTCCTCGACGTAGCGGAACGAGAGCGCGGCGGCCGCGACGACGAGGGCGGCCTCCCCGACCACGACGCCCGGGCTCGGCCGCCCGTTCACGCCCGCGACGAGCACGATGATCGGCCAGTGCCAGAGGTAGATGCCGTAGCTCCTTTCGCCGATCCAGCGGAGCGGCGCCACTCCGAGCGCCTGGCCGAGCCCGGTCGCGGGGTGCGCGACGGCGGCGATGAGCACGGCGAAACAGAACGCGGCAGCGAGATCGCCGCCCTGCCAGAGCGTCGGGTCGTAGTCGTGCAGCCCGCGGAAGAGCAGGACGCTTCCGACGAGCGCTGCGACGCCGAACAGCTCGAGCAGCGGCACCGCGCGCCGCATCCGCTCGATGTACGGCCAGACCAGCGCGAGCAGGATCCCCATCAGGAGCAGGAAGGCGCGCGTGTCGGTCCCGTTCCAGACGCGGGTGGGATCGCTCTGGTCGTACAGGACCCACATCAGAGAGGCCGAGGCCGCGATGCCCGCAATGACCAGCATCGGCAGCCGCTTACGGCCCACGAGCACCAGCCCGGGCACGAGCAGCAGCGGCCAGACGATGTAGAACTGCTCCTCGATCGCGAGCGACCACGTGTGCTGGAGCAACGACGGGTTGCCCCTCAGGTTGAAGTACGAGTGGTTCGCGATGATCTCGTGCCAGTTCGTGTAGTAGAGGAGCGAGCTGACCGCGTCACTGCGGGTGTGCGCGAGGTCCTGGCGGGCGAAGATCGAGGCGAGGATCAGCGCTCCGAGCACGACCACGACGAGCGCGGGGAGGAGGCGCCGAGCCCGGCGTAGCCAGAAGCGGCGGAGATCGATGCGATTCCGCGCCTCCCACTCGACGAGCAGCAGCGACGTGATGAGGTAGCCGCTGAGGACGAAGAAGAGGTCGACCCCGAGGAAGCCGCCCGGAAGCCAGTCGATCCGCGCGTGGTAGAGGAAGACGGCTCCCACCGCGAGCGCCCGCAGGCCGTCCAGCCCCGGGCGGTAGGCGATGTGCGGTGCGTTGGCGACGGGTTTCGGCATTCTCGGGCCTGCAGCTTAGGGTCCGTTTCGACGGGTCGCCAGGGCGGATTCGACGAGTTTCGTGAGGCATTCCGCCGGCTCGGAGAGCGCTTGCTCGTGACCGTAGCTCGCGACGAGCGAAAGCGCGTCGATCGGGCTCTCCGGCGCGACGTCGCCCGCGGTCACGAGCGCC
>JAICTB010000257.1 GCA_025936595.1 Thermoleophilia bacterium
CTCGCCGGCGAGATCGCGGCGGCAGCTTAGAACTCCTTAGAACCGAAGGTGCCCGAGCTCGACGGGCTCGACGGTGACCGCGCCGTTCTCCACGCGGACGCTCCACGAGCGCCCGAGCGCACGCACCTTGTCGAGCGTCAGCCCCTCGAGCCACTCCGGCAGGTCGACCGCGTGCGAGCGCAGAACGCCGGCTTCCCGATCCGGCTCGAGACCGAGGAGCACGGTGAGCAGGAGCACGGGCGTTCCGGCCGCCCACGCCTGCGGCCGCGAGGCCGTCGGGTAGGCGACGGGAACCTGCGTCCGCAGGCGCGCGAAGCCCGCGAAGACCTCGGGCAGGCGATGGTCGAAGAAGTCGGCCGCCTCGATCATGCGACGCAGGATGCGCTCGGCGTCGCGCACCCGGCCACTGCGCGCGAGCCCCCACGCGATCAGCGAATTGTCGTGCGGCCAGACGGTCCCGTTGTGGTAGACGAGCGGGTTGTACGCGGTCTCGCCGGCGGCCATCGTGCGAACGCCCCACCCGGACCAGAGACGCTCGCCCATCAGCGTGTCGGCCACCGTGTCGATCCGCTCCGGCGGGACGATGCCGCTCCAGAGCAGGTGCCCCATGTTCGATCCGAGCGAGTCGATCGGGCGCTTGTCGCGGTCGAGCCCGAGCGCGTAATACCCGGCCGGCACCCAGAACGCCTCGTTGAACCGCTGGCGCAACTGGGCGGCCTCCTGCTCGAGGCGATCGGCGGTCGCGCAGTCGCGCCATACCTCGCGCGCGAGCTCCGCGACCCGGAGCTTCGCGTCGTAGACGTATCCCTGGACCTCGACGGCCGCGATCGGCGCCACCGCCTGCGTCCCGTCGCCGAACGCCATCGAGACGTGTGAGTCCTTCCACGACTGGTTGTCGATGCCCCGCCGTGCGCGCCGCTCGTACTCGACGAAGCCGTCGCCGTCCCGATCGCCCGGCCCGTCGATCCACGCGAGCGCACGCCTCGCCGCGGCCTCGAGCTCGCGCACGATCGCGTCGTCGCCGCTCCAGCGCCACAGCTCCGACAGCAGGATCAGGAACAGCGGCGTCGCGTCCACCGTGCCGTAGTAGCGGTCGGTCCACGCGACGGCAGCCTTGCCACGCCTGATCTCGTGGATGATCTTGCCCGGCTCAGCGTCGCGCTCGGCGTCGTCCTCCTGCGCCTGCGTCGCGGCGAGCACCCGCAGCGCACTCTCCGCCAGCTCGGGGCCGAAGACGAGCGTCTGCAGGCACGTGATCAGCGTGTCCCGACCGAAGACCGTCATGAACCACGGGGCGCCCGCGGCGGGAAGCCGGCCGAAGTCGAAGTCCGCGCTGCGCATGCGCAGGGCCGCAAGGTCGCCCACCGAGGTGTCCCACGTCTGCACGAGGTCGGCGGAGGTCGAGCTCAGTCGAGGCGCGAGACCGCTCCACTCGGCAAGCGACGCCTCCGCGCGGCCGCGCTCGTTCTCGAGCGTCGGCGCGAAGGCGTCCGCGTCGAGCGGCTCCGCGTCGCCGAGCAACGGCTGGACGCCCATCGAGAGCGACCATGACTCCCCGGGCTCGAGCGTCACGGCGAAGCGAGCGGCGCCGCGCGCGAGCTCGCACGGCACGGAGAAGTGGGCGATCGTCCGCGCCGGAAACGTCTCGTCGGCAAAGAGGGCGGTGCCGGACCCGCCGTCCCACGAGGGCAGCCGCGGCGGCGGCAGCTTTGCCCTGGCCGGGTTGCCGAAGCGCGGGTCGAGCGCCTTCACCGCGAAGATGTCCGCGAAGTCCGCCGCGAGCTCGAGCGCCAGCTCGAACGCGACGTGGCGGCGGCCGTGGTTCTCGACGACGATGCGCTCCTCCATGCAGTCGCCGACGAACCGCTCGCGCTCGATCGAGAGCTCGTCGGCGACGAGCCCGCCCGCGAGCGGGTTGCGCAGGACGAACGACGCGAGGTGCGGTGCCTGCTGCGCCTGCGAGAGAGGGTCCGGGCGCTCGCCCGCGATCGTCAGCACCGAGCGTGAGAGAAAACGTGTGTCGGCGGCGAAGAAGCCGGAGGCGGACGCGGCGCCGTCGACGTCGCCGCGCTCGTCACAGACGCAGAACGTGGAGCCCTCGAGGACGGTCAGCGCCACCGGCTCAGCCGGCCGTTCCCGCGGCCGGCACCTCGGCCCCGATCGCCTCGCCGCTGTCGAGGTCGAAGAAGTGAAGGCGCCGGACGTCGACCGCAAGCTCGACGATGTCCTCGGGCCGCACGGTCGCAGACGCGTCGAGCCGGGCCACGACGACGGAGCGAGCGCCGTCGGCGTCGGTTTTGATCTCGACGAGATCGCCGGCCTCCTCCATGTCGACGAGGCCCTCGAGGACGTCCTCGACGAGGACGGGCCTGGCCTCGATCTCGACGTGCGCGAGCTGCTCGGGCCCGAGCGCCTCGACCGCGTGCACGCGGCCGCGGAGCCGCCCACCCTCGGCGCCGTTCCGGCGGCCGGGCTCGTCGAGAGCTTCCGGCCGGATGCCGACGGCGACCGCCCTGCCCACGTAGCTCGGGAGCGCCGGCCGCGCGGCGAGCACCTCGGGCGTCACCGAGAGAGCCGCGGCGCCCACGCGGCAGACGACGGCATCTCCGTCGCGCTCGAGCGTGCCTTCGAGGATGTTCATCGCGGGGCTGCCGATGAAGCTCGCCACGAACAGGTTCGCAGGCCGCTCGTACAGGCGCTGCGGCGCATCGAACTGCTGCAGGAGCCCCCGGCGCATGACCGCGACGCGGTCCCCCATCGTCATCGCCTCGATCTGGTCGTGCGTGACGTACACCGTTGTGACCGTGAGCTGTCGCTGGATCCGCGAGATCTCGGCGCGCATCTGCACGCGCAGCTTCGCGTCGAGGTTCGA
>JAICTB010000132.1 GCA_025936595.1 Thermoleophilia bacterium
CGTCGAGGATCGACCATTCGACCGCGTCGATCAGCGGCTTGCCGCCCCAGTAGCCCGGGTTCGCGACGAAGCTGTAGCCGGCGGCACCGCGATTCTGCTTGAGCTTGAACGGCCCCGTGCCGTTCATGTTCGCCGTCCAGTCGCCGGGCTTCTTCAGGTCCGACGGCAGCTGATAGCTCTTCGGCAGGATGATCGCCTGGTAGGTCATCTGCGAGGTCAGGTACGGGAAGAACCCGTTCGCACTGTCGAGCTCGAACCTGACCGTCTGGTTGTCCACCTTGTGCACGCCGCCGGCGGAGAGCACACCGTTGAACGAGGAGAGCGCCTGCGAGTTCTTCGTGAGCAGGCGGTTGAACGTCGCGACGACGTCGTCGACGGTCATCGGCGTGCCGTCGTGGAACTTCACGCCCTGCCGGATCTTGAACGTCCACGACTTCGATCCCTTGCCCGCCTTCCAGGAGGTGGCGAGCTGCGGATGGAGCACGGAGTTCTTGTCGGCAAAGACGAGCTGCTCACCGGCCATGTGATCGACCGCAAGCGCGCCGAGCGACTGCAGGAGCGGCGGCTCGAGCGAGCCGTCGGCGCTTGGGCTGCCGATCCGCAACGTGCCGCCGGAGCGGCGGACACCGCGCATCGGTGCCGCGAGAGCCGCGTTCGGGCGGCCCGCGAGCAGTGCGAGGAGCGGGAGCGACAGGCCGAGCACCGAGCCGCGCTGGATTAGCTCACGGCGCGTAAGACCGCCCTCGTTGTACTCGTCGATCAGGTCATTCTCGAGCTCGCCTGTGCTGCGGCGAAATTCCTCGATCTTCTCGTTCGGGTAGCGCATCGGCCCTCCGTTTCGAGGCTCACCTGGGGGTAGGCGAACGATCTTCACAGCGTTTTCGCTCTTTTGCAAGCCGGAAATCCCGATCGCCCGGAGCGGTCTGACGTTCTAGACTCGGGGAATGCGGATTGCGCTTGGGCAACTTGATTGCCGGGTGGGCGACAGAATCTCGAACGAGAAACGGCTGATCGGCGCAATCGCCGAGGCTCGGCACGCCGGCGCTGACCTCCTCGTCGTCCCCGAGCTGCAGCTCTCCGGCTACGGATTCGCAGCCGCCGAGGACGTGTCGTGCACGGCCGAGGAGCTTGCGGAGGTTCTCGCGGGATCACGGCTCGCGACGCTCGTCGGGTTCCACGAGCGGGCCGGCGAGGAGAGCCACAACAGCGCGGGGTACTTCGAGGACGGGATCGCAGTGCACGTCCACCGCAAGCTCTATCTCTGCGACTACGCCCCGTTCGACGAGGACGTCCACTTCATCCCGGGTCACGGCATGCGAGCGTTCGACACCGCACTCGGACGCATGGCGACCCTGATCTGCAACGACGCGTGGCAGCCGTTCCTCCCGTCGCTCGCGGTGCACGACGGCGCGGAGGTCCTGCTGATCCCGGCCGCGAGCTCGACGGCGGTGCCCGAGGCCGAGGCCTACTGGACCGAGTTGACGCGTTTCTACGCCCGGATGCTCGGGTGTTATGTCGTATTCGTGAACCGGGTGGGGACCGAGGCAGGCGGCCTCACCTTCTGGGGCGGCTCGCACGTCGTCGACCCGCGCGGCGACGTCGTCGCGCAGTCGCCGCGGCTCGAGGAGTCGCTCGTGCTCGCGGAGATCGACCTGGAGCGTGTTGCCGGGCGCCGCCGTGAGCTGCCACTCGCCGGACTCCGCCCCGAGCTCCTGCGCAACGAGCTCGAGCGCCTCGGCACGGCGGGAGTGCGGTGACGCAGCCGCGTGCCAACCCGCCGCGGCCGATCGCCGTCGACGCCTTCACCCGCGAGGAGACGTATGCGGCGACACGCCTGCCCGTCGATCTCGCGTCGAGCCTGATTCCCGACGCCTACGTCTCCGAGCAGTTCCGCGAGCTCGAGCTCGAGCGCGTCTTCGCGAGGTCGTGGGTTCCGGTCTGCGTCACCGCCGAGGTCGCGGAGCCGGGCAGCTTCGTCGTCGCGACCGTCGCGGGGCGGTCGCTGATCGTCTGCCGCGACCGCGACGGAGCGCTGCACGCCCACCACAACGTCTGCCGCCATCGTGGGACGCAGCTCGTCGCCGAGGAACGCGGCCGGGTCGAGCGCTTCTTCCAGTGCCCCTACCACGCCTGGGCCTACGGGCTCGACGGGGCCTGTCTCGGCACGCCGCTCTTCACACCGGAGGCCGGCATCCCCGACGACCAGCGCGGCGCGTTCGACACGTCGGGTGTGACCGCGTTCGACAAGGCGGACTACGGCCTCCATCCGGCACGCGTCGCCGCCTGGGGCTGCCTCGTCTTCGTCTGCCTCGACCCGGAGGCGCCGAGCCTCGAGTCCGAGCTCGGCGACCTGCCCGCGCGCCTCGAGGGCTACCGCCTCGACGAGCAGCGGCTGCTACGCCGGGTCGATTACGAGATCGCGGCGAACTGGAAGCTCGTCGGCGAGAACTTCATGGAGTACTACCACCTGCCATGGGTGCATCCCGGTCTCGTCAAGGTCTCGCCGCTGAAGGACCATCACCGCTGGCAGGGCGACGGGATGTACGTCGGCTTCTGCACGTCGCCGATCGCCACGAACACCGATGACGGCGGCTGGCAGGGGCTGCCGGCGCTGCACTCGCTGGACGATGACGACGCGACGAGCGCGCGCTTCGCGTGGCTCTTCCCGAACCTCGCGCTGAACGCGCTCCCGAACCACACGTTCGTGATGCTCACGCGCCCGACGGCGACCGGCCGCACCGAGGAGGCCACCTACCTCCTCGCGCATCCCGACTCGATCGCCGCATCCGCAGATGCCGAGGCCGACGTCGACGCGCTGCTCGCGTTCTGGGACGAGGTGAATCGCGAAGACATCGGCATCGTGGAGCGCGTGCAGCTCGGCCTCGGCGATCCCGCGTTCACCGGCGGGCGGCTCTGTTACCGCTTCGAGGAGTCGGTGCACCGCTTCCAGAACATGATCGTCGACCGCATGCTCGGCATCCGGCGCGTCCCGCCCGGCGACGACGTGCCGCAGCGGCCCATGTTCGGCTGACCGTCTATGATCCATCCCGTTCGTCCAAGCGTCGCGGGCCGACCAGGGAGCTAGAAGTGCCTCACGCGTTCATGTCAATCGAAATGGGCTTCATGACCTATTCGGAGGGTATGACGCGTGGCGAAGCAAGAGCTCAACCTGGGGATCCTGGCGCATGTAGACGCAGGTAAGACAACTCTCACCGAACGGCTGCTGTACGAGGCCGGCGTGATCGACCAGATCGGCAGCGTCGATGCCGGCACGACGCAGACCGACACGCTGACACTGGAGAGGCAGCGTGGTATCACGATCAAGTCGGCCGTCGCGGCCTTCGCGGTCGGCGACGTGCACGTCAATCTGATCGACACCCCCGGCCATCCCGACTTCATCGCCGAGGTGGAACGCGTGCTGAGCGTGCTCGACGGCGCGATTCTCGTCGTCTCGGGCGTCGAGGGAGTGCAGCCGCAGACGCGAATCCTGATGCGGGCGCTCCAACGGCTGCGTACGCCGACGCTCGTCTTCGTCAACAAGATGGATCGCACGGGCGCGGACGCCGGGCGCGCCCTCGGCTCGATCGCGCAGCGCCTGTCGGACGCCGTCGTCGCGGTCGGGCACTCGCTCGACGACGACGCCGGCTCTAAGGCTCGGCTGGCGGAGCTGCTCGCGGAGCGGGACGAGTCGATCCTGTCGGCGTACGTCGAGGATCCCGCCGGCGTGTCGTCCCGTGTGCTGCGCTCCGCGCTCGCGGATCAGACGAAGCGTGCGCTCGTGCATCCGGTGTTCTTCGGCTCCGCCGCCACCGGTGCCGGTGTGCGTGCGTTGATGGCCGGCATGGCGGAGCTGCTGCCGGTCGCAGCGGGCGAGGCCGACGGCCCCGTCTCCGCCGCCGTCTTCAAGGTCGAACGCGGCGCGGCCGGGGAGAAGGTCGCGTACGTCCGCATGTTCTCGGGGCGGATCCAGGTGCGCGACCGCGTCAGCCTCGGCGACGAGCGGGAGAACAAGGTCACGGCGATCGCGGTCTTCGAGCGCGGCCCCGCCGTACCCCGCTCGTCGGTCTCCGCCGGCGCCGTGGCGAAGCTCTGGGGGCTCGCCGACGTTCGGATCGGCGACCGCATCGGCGAGCCCGGCGCGGAGGCGCCGCTCCATCATTTCCCGCCGCCGACGCTCGAGACGGTCGTGGTGCCGGTCGGCGCCGGCGCCGCACGGCTGCGCCCCGCACTCGCACAGCTCGCCGAGCAGGATCCGCTGATCGACGTTCGGCAGGACGACATCCGGCGCGAGATCTCCGTGTCGCTCTACGGAGAGGTGCAGAAGGAGGTGATCCAGGCGACGCTCGCCGCCGACTTCGCTGTCGATGTGACGTTCCGCGAGACGACGATGATCTGCATCGAGCGGCTCGCGAGGACGGGCGAAGCCGTCGAGCGGATGCACGAGGAGCCCAACCCGTTTCTCGCGACGATCGGCCTTCGCGTCGAGCCTGCCGCCGCCGGCTCCGGCGTCGCGTTCCGGATCGAGGCGGAGCTGGGCTCGATGCCGCTCGCGTTCTTCCGTGCGATCGAGAACACCGTGCGGGAGGCGCTGCAAGAGGGCCTCTACGGCTGGCAGGTGACCGACCTGACGGTGACGATCACCCACACCGGCTATCTGGGGAAGCACGGCCTCGGGCACCAGTACTTCAACAAGAGCATGTCGTCGACCGGTGAGGACTTTCGCAAGCTGACGCCGTTCGTGTTGATGAGCGCGCTCGACCGGGCGGGCACGACCGTGTGCGAGCCGATCCACCGGTTCCGGCTGGACGCACCGGCCGATGTGCTGGGCACGTTGCTGCCGGCGCTGGTGCGGCTGCACGCAATTCCCCGCACACAGGCGACAGAAGGCCCGTCGGCCACCGTGGAAGGGGACGTGCCGGCGGCCCACGTCCACGAGCTTCGCCGGCAGCTGCCGGCGCTGACCCGCGGCGAGGGAGTTGTCGAGTGCCTCTTCGACCGCTTCGAGCCCGTTACCGGCGCGATCCCGACCCGGCCGCGGACGACGGTGGACCCACTCGACTTCGAGCGCTACGTGCTGCAGCTCTCGCGGCAGGTCGTGCGCGGCTGAATCGCGGATACTGACCGGATGCCGAGCTACGACCTGCACCAGCACCTCTGGCCGCACGCGCTCGTCCGCGCGCTGGAGGCGCGCAGCGAGCGGCCAAGACTGCGCGGCTCCCGGCTCGAGCTTCCGGGCGGTGACTCGGAGATCGACCTGCGCGCGCACGAGCTCGACAACCGGCTCGCGGCACTCGACCGCGACGAGATCGACGTCGCGCTGATCTCGTGCCCGCCGACGCTCGAGCTCGGCGAGGAGCTCGTCGATGCCTACCACGACGGGATGCTCGAGCTCGTGGCCGCGTCGAGCGGCCGCCTCCGTGCGCTCGCGTGCGGCGCACCGCGCGAAGGCTTCGCGGGCGTGTGCATCTCGGCGATCGATCTCGCAGACCTCGCCCCGCTCGCGTCGGTGCTGGCGGAGGTCGAGCGGCGCGACGAGTTGCTCTTCGTCCACCCCGGTCCTGCACTGACCCCGCCGGGCGCGCCGGACTGGTGGCCGGCCGTCGTCGGTTATACGGCCCAGATGCAGGCCGCGTACGCGGCGTGGATCGCGCGCGGCGCGGCAGCGTGGCCCGGCCTGCGCGTGCTCTTCGCGATCCTCGCGGGCGGTGCGCCGATCCAGCTCGAGCGACTCGCGTCGCGCGGCGTCGACACGCGCGCCATCCTGCACGACAACGTCTACCTCGAGACCGCGTCGTACGCGGAGCGTGCACTCGAGCTCGCGATGGCGACCTACGGGGTCGGTCGCCTCGTCTACGGGAGCGACTGGCCCGTGATCGACGCGGGACCGACCTTGCGCTCCGTCCGCGGTTTTGGTCAAGCTGTGGTCGATGCCGTCTGCCGGGAAAATCCGGCACGGCTGCTCGCATGACAGGGCTTTCATGACAGATCTCCGTGACTGGATCCACGCGCGCGTCGCCGCCGGCGAGAACCTGACCCGGGAGCAGCTCGCCGCGCTCGCCGTCGCGCAAGGCAACGAGCCGCGCTTCTGGTCCGATCACGTCCGCCACGATCCGCAGACCCGGTACTTCATGCAGCTCTACCGCGACACGAACATCGACGTGTGGCTGATCTGCTGGCTGGACGCGCAGGACACCGGCTACCACGATCACGACCTCTCCTCCGGCGCGGTCTACGTCTGCGAGGGGACGCTCTGCGAGGACTA
>JAICTB010000088.1 GCA_025936595.1 Thermoleophilia bacterium
ACAGGCCAAAGGCATCCTGATGGCCCGCAACTCAACGACCGCCGACCGCGCCTTCGAAATGCTGCGCGACCACTCCCAAAACAACGGCCGCAAACTCAGCGACGTCGCCGCCGCCGTCGTCGAAAGCCACCTCCTGCTCCTCCCGCTGACCCCACGACCGATCGAGACGACCGACGGCAAGAGCCCTGCTGTCCGGAGCGGGTAACAGGGTCGAAGCCAGGCTCATGGACACCTCAGACACCTTCTCGCGAATCTGGACGGCCTTTGACGACGGCCGCGTCCTTCCCGCCTGCGCTTGGTGCGAACGAGTCTGCATCGACAAAACCTGGCTCATCCCATCCCGCGCAGCTCTCGCTGCGGTCGATCAGCGATACACCTTCTCGCACACGATCTGCGACGTCTGCGCGCAGACTTACGCCCCAGCGTCGACGCAGGAGATCCGCAAAAGCTCAATGGCGTCGCTTTGAGCAAGTCGGACTTGACGACCGACCCTTGAAATCGCCCCCCGCGCATGGGGCCATCACGAAGATGAAGTGGTCACCGCGACCGTCGCGAGCACGAAACGGTGATGGGTCGTGATGCCACCGAGCCAGACCTGTAGCTCGGCTGCGAGCGCGAGCAGCGCCGCGGCGATCCTCGTCAAGCGCTGGGCTGACCCGCCCGGCAGAAAGATCAACCCCTGGGGCTACCCCTGATCAGCCGGCGCCCGGACGACGCAGGGGCGGCGGCCGCCTAGCGTCGGTGCAGCCCATTCCGACTCGAAGGAGCGATCAAATGAACATCCCGTACCAGGTCAACCACCGCAGCCTGCGGGTCTTCCTCGCGCTCGGCGCGACCGCAGCCGCTGTCACCATCGCGCTCGTTCTCGCCGCCAACGGCAGCGGCCAGGTTTCAGGCGCCCGCACGATCAAGCTCTTCGAGGCCCCCAAGGGGAGCACCTTCGGCTTCGTCGACAACGCGCCGAAGACGAACCGCAAAGACCCGCACGCTTCCATCGGCGACATCCTCGCCTTCAGCAATCCGATCTTCGATGAGTCGAGGACGCATCGGCTCGGCGTCTCCTCGGCGCAGTGCATCGCGACCCGCGCCGGCAGGATCGCCAGCGCGACCTACACCTGCTCCGGCACTTTCGCCCTCAACGACGGAACGATCGCGGTCGCTGCGCTCCAGCGCGGCGAGCCGACCACGCAGCAGCTCGCCGTCACCGGCGGCACTGGCGCCTACGACGGCGCCCGCGGGACGATCGTCGCGCGAATGCTGAAGAGCGGCACCGAGGACACGATCACGCTGCTGCCCTGAACGGCAACACCCCCACGCGAGAGGAGCCTTGACATGACCAGCATTCTGCGCGAGCCCGACGTAATGCCCTGGGGCGAAAGGATCGCCACCGTCGCAGATCCGGAAGGGAACGCGGTTGCGCTATGCGCTCAGCCTTAGCCTGGATCGTTTCCGAGAAGGTGCGCCTAGCACCGGCGTCGATCTCGCCGGCTGCGTTTTCTGGCGCGAGGTCGACTGTGGGTCGCCGGCGGTCAGGTGTCTTGCCGGATTGCGCGGTGGAGAGTTTCGAGGCGGAGCCGTTCTGCGGTCCCGAGGAGCCGCTCTGCTCGGCGTGCTCGTTCGGTTGCGCCGGGCGGACCGAAGGCGAGATGTGCGAGCGCCGTCCACAGCTCACGGTTGCTCTCTAGGAGGAGGCGGCAGCCTTCGAGCTCGGTTACTTTCGAAAGGGGCGATGGCCGTACGAGCCGTCCGTTCAGCTTCAGTCGTGCGATCTTCTCGGCTGTCCAGGCGGCGGCGTGGCGAGCACGCGAAGGCGTGCTGTCGAGTCGACCGAGAAACGCGTCCAGGCACGCGCGATCCTCGTCCGCGACTCCGGCGAGGTCGTGGACGAACGTGTGCTGCTCTCCGGGCTGGGTCGAGGTGCCGATTCGACGCGCGAGCTCGCCAAGCACGACCAGAAGGGCGTGGTGGTCGCGCAGGTAGATCGCGAGCAGACGCCCGTCGAGCGCATTGACGGGTGTCTTGCGGTCCGGCTGGCTCAGGTTCGCCTCGGTGAGGAGGGCCATGCGCGTGCAGGCCCGTCGTCCGAACTCGACCTGCTTGTGCCGACCGAGGAGCCGGAAGCCGAGCCGGAAGATCGGATTCGCGTCGGCGGGGCATGAGACGGCATGCGTCCGGAACTCGATCTCGCCGCTGTCCAGCCATTTCCAGACTTCGAAGTCCCGTTGGCCGGCCTCGACGTGTCCTTCGAGCGTGCGGTAGTTCCAGAAGAAGACCTGCGCTTCGCGGCCGTCCTCGATACGCGCTTCGGTTCCGGCGCTGCCGACGCGGACGCCGACGTAGATGCGAGCGCCGAGCGCGTGCAGGATCAGCAGCATCTCACGCTGCTCCAGCGGGACACGTGGGTCGTAGCGCGCCTCGACGAGCGACGGGTCGGCGAATGCGTAGCTGCGACTCAGCGCCACTGCGGTTTCCCAACTCCCGCCGGGCTCCGGCGGACCCGCCTGCTCGGGTGGGAGACGCTCGCGGTAGTGGTCGCGTGCCCATCCCGGGCCGCCGAGCGTGTCGGGGTCGAAGTTGAGCGGTCTGCCGGGCAGCGCCGCCAGACGGCGCTCGACGTCGCGGTCATGAAGATCGAAGTCAGGAAAGCGCAAGCGGGTCGTCCACCTTTCGGCTGATGATCTCGATGCCGCCCGTCAGCCGTCCCCCGGCGAGACCTGCGACTTGCTCGAGAAAGGATGTCCACATGTGCAGCTGCACCTCTTTGGCCATGCGCAGATGGTTGTAGAGCAAGTTCGAGAGGCGGTCGCCGCTTCGGGCCCACGACTCGATCTCGAAGCGAAGCAGCGTGTCCGCCTGCGTGGCACGGAATTCGATCTGGCCGGCTTCGAGATGGCCGGCGAGCGTTGCGAATCGGAAGGAAGTCGGCGTCGCCGCCGTGACGCGCACCGGACCATCCCATGGGCCCGGCATGCGGACGACGAATTCGTCGCCGACCGCGAGGCGACCCTCTTCGCCGCGGATCTTCAGAAAGCGGGCGAGCTCCGTCGGCGTCGCCCGGTTCGGATCCTCACGGAGGCGGCCGATCAGGTCGGTGGGCGAGAGCTCGGCGCCGCAAATCCTCGCCCGATAGAGCCGGTGGAAGAGTGGCCCGACGCCGTCGTTGATCCCTTGCACGTCGTCGTCAACGGCCGCAGCCGATGGGTGATGCGGAAGGTCGTCAACGCCTCCGCGCTTCTCGCTGCGGTGCATCGGCGTCGTCCGCCACATGTAGTTCCAGGACGTCAAGGCGATTCCCACGGGCCAGAGCGCTGCCGTCCAGAGACGTCGCTGGAGCGAGAGACGATTCAGCACGAACGTTCTGGCTACCCACGCGAGGATGGGACTGAACACGTAGAGACAGGGGTAGGGGCGAGATCGTGATCGTTAACCTGATGCGCCGAGTTGGTTTCCGCGGCTCGGAGTTCCACGCGCTCTCGCTCGGCTCTGTCGGCCTTTGCATCGGCCTTTGGATCCGCGCCAAGACCGTCGATCAGGACGAGCGTGGCAACGCCGAGCGGCGCGCCCTGTTCGTCGGCCTCTGGGCTCCCACGCTCTGGCAGATCGGCGACTCGCTGAGCACGATCGGCCGGCCGAGGCTGCGATCGCTGCTGCGGCGGTTCCCCTAGAGAAGCCGCCGCACCCTTGCACCCGGCGCAATGCGTCGCGTGGGTCCTCGCCCGCGAGGCCGAAGATCAGATGCTGCTACCGCAGTAGCGGCATTTGGTCGCCGCGACCGGGAGGTCCTCCGAAAGGCAATCGGGGCAGCTCTTGGCCGGAGGCGAGTCACCGAAGACTGTGACTCCGCGCCGCTTCTGGTACGTCCGGTAAGGCACCACGATGGCGAAGTAGATGACCACCATGAAGATGATGAAATAGATGACGGCCGCAATGAAGGCGCCGACGTTGACGAGCTGGCCGTTCACGTGGAAGCCCAGCCCCGTCGTGCCGCCGCTGCCGGCCGAGTTGACGAGCGGGGTGATGATGTTGTCGGTGAACGCCTTGATCAGGGTGCTGAAGGCGAGAGCGATCACCAGCCCGACCGCGATGATGATGATGTCGCCCTGCATGAGGAAGTTCTTGAAGCCGGCCACGACACCGACCGGCCGCTCGGGCCGCATTTCTTCACGTTGAGCCACGACGTCCTCCTGCTCGGTTTGCCTAGGATCGAACACGATGACAGAAGGCGCAGCGCCGTGCCCCCGCCCGCGGCTCCTCCACTCTGGGCGATCCGGCTTCACCTCTCTCTGAGCGGTGAATCGCGCGGTTAGGGGCAGCGGCCGAGTTCGGTCAGTGCTCGGTCTCGCCGGCTTCGGGCCGCGGGACGTCGGTGAAGATCGTCGTGCCTCGTTCGCGTGGTAGGAATCCGATGCGGCTGTCGACGCGTGCGCGGACGACGATGGCGGTTCCGATTGTTTGCTGTCGCTGCGGCGGGATCAGGGTGCGCATCAGATCGAGCACTTCGTTGGTGAAGAGCGGGTAGAGGGCGCAGTCGTCGACGCCCATGGGCGAGCGTTCGGGGATCTCGATTTTGGTGAAGCCGGCCCGTTCGAGTTTGGTGACGAAGTCACGCTCCGTCAGGGCGCCGGCCACTCAGCCCGCCCAGGTGGCGGGGTGGGTGAGGATCTCGGGTGGGAGTTCTTCCTCGGCGACGGTGAGGTCGGCGAGGGTGAGCTTGCCGCCGGGTCGGAGCACGCGGGCGCATTCGGCGAGCACGCGTGCTTTGCGTGGGGCGAGGTTGATGACGCCGTTGGAGATGATGTGGTCGACGCTGGCGTCGGGTAGTGGGAGTGCTTCGATGTCGCCCTTGAGCGGCTCGACGTTGGTGAGCCCCGCTTCTGCGGCCGCTGCGCTGGTGCGTTCGAGCATCTCGGGGAGGAAGTCGAGCGCGAGTACGCGGCCGGTGGGGCCGGTGTGGTGGGCGGCGAGGATGGTGTCGATGCCGGCGCCGCAGCCGAGGTCGAGCAGCGTCTCGCCTGTGTCGATCTCGGCGTGGCGGAGGTGATTCCCGACCCCGAGCGCCCCCTCGATCGCGCTCTGCGGCAGCTGGGCGAGCTGCTCCGAGGAATAGAGCTTGCGCGCGAGCGTCTCCGAAGAGGCATCGACGGCGGCGTAGGCGGAGCGAACGATCTCCTTGATCTCCGCCGAATGCATCAGGTCGCGCGCGGCGCCTGTCTCGGTCATGCCCGCTCCTCCAGCTCGGTCACGGTCGCCAGCAACCGCGCCTTCACGTCGGCGGGCAGGTCAGGCTCGTCCGGTTGAGCGAGGAAACGGCGTAGCTCCTCGGCGAAGTCGAGCTCGCCGCAGCAGCGGCGGCAGAAGCTGAGGTGCTCCTCGATCTTCTCCCGGTCGGCCTCCTCTACGACCCCGTCCAGGTACTCCCACAGCTGCCGTACCGCCTCGGCGCAGGTGATCATCGTTTCGCGTTCTCCTTCAGTAGTCCGTGCCTCTCGGCGTAGTCCCAGAGTGTGCGTTCGAACAGCTTCCGCCCCCGGTGCAAGCGGGCGAGCATCGTTCCCAACGGCACCTCGAGCAGGTAGGCGACCTCCTTCACCTGGTAGCCCTCGCAGTAGCAGAGCACGAGCGGCAGCCGGTACAGCTCGGGCAGCTCGGCGAGCACGGCGCGCACGTCCTCGCGGCCGAACTGGTGCAGGAAGTCGAGGTGGAGCGAGTCGGAGTAGGGGAACGGATCCTCGGCGGCGATCGTGCGGTAGAGCGAGAAGCCGTCCGCTTCGTTGAGCTCGGTCTCCTCTACGCGTCGTCCCTTCGCGCGTGCCCGGTCGCGGCAGCAGTTGACGAGGATCGCGGTCAGCCAGGCCGGTGCCGCGACCTCGTCGTCGAGGCTCGCGTACGCGCGGTAGCCCTTGAGTAGGGCGTCTTGGACTGCGTCCTCGGCTTCGTCACCGACAAGCCGGCGGGCGAGCCGGTACAGGCGCGGCAGCTCCCGCGCTGCGACGACCTGGAAGCTGCCCCGCTCGGATGGCGTGTCTGCAGCCTGCTGCTCCGCGCGCACCATGCCCTGTTCGGGAAAGACGCTCACGCCGACGAAGTTATTGCATCGGCTCGGAAATGCAATAGCGCGCGAAGTCGCCTCGTCCTTTCTCTCCGTACACCGAATTCCATCCATACACGAAGGAGGCCGACGATGGCGACGGTGACCGTTCGCAACGGGATCGACGTGCAGGCGCTGCTGGACACGATCGAGGCGATCAGGACCAAGCCGGAGCTGGCGGACTTCACCTTCCGCGCCAGCACGAACTGGCAGCAGGGCACGGCCTCGACCGCGCAGATCGGCGCCTTCGTGCACGCGGGCGACGCGAGGCGGAGCTGAAGGAGCTCTGCTCGTACGTGCAGGAGACCTCGCCGGTGCGCGACGTGCTCGCCAACGGCGTCCCCGTCAAGACGACGATCGAGGTGGTCGCGTGACCCTCGACGCCGACCTCGACGTCGCGCTGCTGAAGAGCTAATCGAGAAAGGAGCGAATGATGGCCGCAAACGGCAAGGTCGTGATCAACCTCGCGACCGGGCTCGAAGACACGGAGCGCGTGATGATCGCGTTCCTCGTCGCAACCGCCGCGCTCGACCGCGGCAAGCACGTGGCGATGTTCCTGACCAAAGAAGCGGTCCGGCTTGCGCTGCCGGGTCACGCGTTGGGGACTGCGTGCGACGGCTGCCCGCCGGTGGAGAAGCTCTTCGGGCAGTACGCCGACGGCGGCGGCGAGCTGCTCGTCTGTCCGATCTGCTTCAACGTGCGCAAGCTTGACGAGGCCAGCCTGGTGGCGAATGCTCGACTCGCGGGCGCGACACCGCTGTGGGAGTGGATCGGCGATGACGACGCAACCGTGTTCAGCTACTGAGCGAGAGGAGTGACGATGGCCGTCGGGATCGAAATCGACGCCGACCTGCTGAAGAGCGAGATCAAGAAGACGTACTCGTCGGTTTCGCAGGAGCCGTCGAAGGACTTCGTCTTTCCGACCGGCCGCGCGTGGGCCGAGGACCTCGGCTACCCCGAGGAGCTCGCGAATGTCCCCGAGCTCGCAGTCGAGTCGTTCGCCGGCGTCGCCAACCCGTGGCAGCTCGGCCGGCTCGAGCCCGGTGAGCGGGTGCTCGACCTCGGTTCCGGTGCCGGCACCGACTCGCTCATCGCCGCCCAGATGGTCGGCGCCGGCGGCAGCGTCACCGGCATCGACATGACGCCGCAGATGCTCGCCAAAGCCCGCGCTGCCGCCGCCGAGCTGGGAGCCTCCAACGCCGACTTCGTCGAGGCCGAAGCGGAGCGGTTGCCGTTCGCGGACGCCAGCTTCGACGTCGTCATCTCGAACGGCGTCATCGACCTGATCCCCGACAAAGACGCAGTCTTCGCCGAGTTGCATCGCGTCCTCGCACCAGGCGGTCGGATGCAGATCGCCGACGTGACGATCCAGAACCCGGTCAGCGAAGAAGGCAGACGCAATATCGACCTCTGGACCGGCTGAATTGCCGGGGCGCTGCTGGAAGCAGCGTATGCGAGGTTGCTGGAGCGCCACGGCTTCGAGCGGATCGAGACCGGTCAGCTCGTCGATACCTACGCCCGCTCCAAGTTCGAAGACACGCGCGCGAAGGCGCAGAAGTTCGGGGCGCGCGGGACCACGCTCAAGGCCTACAAGCCCGAGCTGTAGTCGATGGAGCGACGCGACGAGGCCGGGATCGAAGCGGCGGCGATCGCCGACCTCGTCCTGCTCGACGGCAAACGCGTCCTCGACGTCGGCTGCGGCACGGGCCGCCTAACGGCGTTCGCGGCATCGCGCGCCGCGTCCGTCTATGCCTTCGACCCGAGCGCCGAGAACATCGCAGCCGCACGCGCAGCCCTCACCGCCGAGCAGCGACGCCGCGTGCGCTTCGCCATGCACGACGCGGAAGCGCTCGACCTCCCGCGCGAACGCTTCGACCTTGCGCTCTGCGGCTGGTCTTTGTGATGCGTCCCGCTCGAGGGCGTCGTGCACGCCCTGCGCAACATCCACGCAGCACTCGCCCCCGACGCATTCCTCGTTGACACGCAGCCCGTCTCGTCGAATCCTCACGTCGCCACGGAGGACGCCGAGCTCGGCAGGCTCGACATGCGCGCATGGCTCGACACGATCCACAGCATCGACGAGCAGTTCGCCAAGGCAATCGCCGCCGGCTTCTACGACCTACAACACGAGCAACATTTCACCGTCACCGACAGCTTCGACGGCGGACACGCATGCCTCGACGCCGCCAACGGCTGGCGCGACACCAGTGTGCCTCCGTCGCTGGCATCCCGTCTCGAAGCTACGACAACGCCCGTGTCAGTGAAACAGGAAGTGCGCCTTCGCCTCCTTCGCCGCGCACCGACGTAGCACCAGCCAGCAGGAAGTCCATTTCCGCCAGCGGCGGGCCTCCGGGTCGACTCCCGATGGCTATGCGAAGCGGCTCGAGACGTTTGCTGCCCATCTGCTGCCCGGTCGACCCCCTCCTTGCCATGCGGTC